>NZ_DAINNK010000049.1:0-40720 GCF_036735925.1 Povalibacter sp. | reverse complement strand
GGACTTCGATCTCGATGGTTTTCGCTGCGACTATGCGGCCGGCATCCCGCGGGATTTCTGGGAATCCCTGCGGCCCGAACTCGATCGCGTTCGTCCCGGGATCGCATTCCTGGCGGAATCGGACGATCCGACGTTCCTGCGCAGCGCGTTCGATGTCGACTACGCCTGGGATTTCTACCATGCGCTGAGCGACGCGATGGAAGGGCGAGCGCCGGCCGCGCTGGTGCGTACGACCTGGGAGAGTGCGCAGGCCAAGTATCCGCGCGGCGCCTTGCGGCTCAGATTCTCCGACAACCATGATCAATTGCGCGCAACCGGGCGGGCCGGGCTGCCGGCCGCGCTCGCGGCTTCGGCACTGATTTTCACGCTCGACGGCGTGCCGCTGCTCTACAACGGCATGGAAGTGGGCGACACGGTCGAATCCACCGCGCCTGCGCTCTTCGAGCGCGATCCGATTCAATGGAACATGGCGGAACGCCGCCCCCATGTGGAGGGGTTCTACAAGTCGCTCATTTCGTTGCGGCGCGCGCATCCTGCGCTCACGCGGGGCGAGGTTCGCTGGTTGAAGAATGCCGACGAGCAGCGTGTTCTGAGCTACGAACGCAGCAGCGGCGGCGAATCGCTGGTGGTGGTCGTGAATCTGTCGTCCTCGCCCTTCGAGGGTCGGGTGGAGGTGGCTGCAGGAAGGTTTCAGGACATCACGCCGAACTGGCAGACCCAGACGCCGGTCACGCCGGCAAAAGCGGTTCAACGTGCCTCATTGCCGGCGGTATCGCTTGCGCCTTGGGAAGTCCGCGTATTCAAGCGCGAGACACCGTGACGCGACCATCCATGCGCAGCCTTCTCTCTTGTGCATTGCTGGGCACGCTGCTCGGTGCTTCAGTTGCTGAGGCACAATCCTTTCGCGATCGTCCGCCCGAAGACGAAGTCATCTACTTCCTGCTGCCCGATCGTTTCGAGAACGGCGATCCGCGCAACGATCGCGGTGGCCTCAACGGCGATCGCCTGAAGACCGGTTTCGATCCCACTCACAAGGGCTTCTTTCACGGTGGCGATCTCGAGGGATTGATCTCGCGCCTCGACTACATCCAGTCGCTCGGCGCCACGGCCATCTGGCTCGGGCCCATCTACAGGAACAAGCCGGTGCAGGGCGCGCCGGGTCAGGAATCGGCGGGCTATCACGGCTACTGGATCACGGACTTCACGCGCGTCGATCCGCATTACGGCAGCAATGCGGACATGAAGGCAGTCGTTGATGCAGCGCACGCGCGCGGCATGAAGGTTTATCTGGACATCATCACCAATCACACCGCGGACGTGATTGCGTATCGCGAATGCGCCTCGTCAGCCTGCGAATTCCGGGCGCCGGCTGATTTTCCGTACTCGCGACGCGGCGGGCTGCAGGGCGAGCCCATCAATGCAGGCTTTCTCGGCGAGCACGTGCAGACGGCGGAAAATTTCGCGAAGCTGACTCGGCCCGACTACGCCTACACGCCGTTCGTGCCGGCGGCCGAAGTGAACGTGAAAGTACCGGCCTGGCTCAACGATCCGATCTGGTACCACAACCGCGGCAACACCACCTTTCGCGGTGAGAGCACCACGCTGGGGGATTTCGTCGGGCTCGACGATCTCATGACCGAGAATCCGCGTGTCGTCGACGGCTTCATCGACATCTACGGCCGCTGGATCGAGGAGTTCGGCATCGACGGCTTCCGCATCGACACCGCGCGACACGTCAACCCGGAGTTCTGGCAGCGGTTCGTGCCGGCCATGCTCGAACGCGCGCAGCAGCGCGGCATTCCGAACTTCCACATTTTCGGCGAGGTGTCCGTCGACGCGGTCGACCCGGTACCCACCGCGCGCGCCACACGCGTCGATCGGCTGCCCTCGGTGCTCGATTTCGCTTTCGCCGCCGCCGTGATTGAAACCGTGGCCGGCAATGCCGGTACCCGCTCGCTCGCCGATCTGTTCAAGGCCGATGCGCTCTATGAAGGCAGTGCGGAGACGGTGCGGCAGTTGCCGACCTTCATCAGCAATCACGATGCCGGGCGCTTCGCCGGTTTCGCGCGCCGCGCCTTCCCGGCGGCCGACGACGCACAGATCCTCGCCCGCACGACGCTGGCCCACGCCATGCTGTTACTGCTGCGCGGCGTGCCCGTAATCTACTCCGGCGATGAGCAGGGATTCGCCGGCGACGGCAACGATCAGGATGCGCGCGAAGACCTGTTTGCCAGTCGTGTGGCGAGCTACAACGACAATTGTCTCGTCGGCACGAACGCGACGACGGCGCAGGCGAACTTCGATGTCCATCATCCGCTGTACCGTGCCATCGCCGGACTCGCGCGACTGCGCAGCCAGGAGCCGGCTCTACGGCGCGGTACGCAGATTCCGCGGCGCTGGGGCGATGATCCCGGGCTTTTCGCCGTGTCGCGGGTCGATCCGCAGACGGGGAGGGAGGTGGTCGTCGCGTTCAACACTTCGACGCAGGCGCTGGAAGGGAATGTCGAGGTCGATGCGCGTGCGAGGGAGTTCGTTTCGTTGCATGGCGACTGCGCACCGCAGGTGTCAGCGCCGGGGAGTTATCGGGTGAAGATTGCAGCGCTGGATTTCGTAGTGTGTGGGCAGGGTGGCCCCCTCCCTAACCCTCCCCCGGCGACCGGGGGAGGGAACAAGGAGGAGGCTTCTTCATCCCCTCCTCCGCGAAGCGGGGGAGGGTTAGGGAGGGGGCAACTCCCATGACCGCCAAACCGCAGCTCTCCTTCTGGCAGATCTGGAACATGTGTTTCGGATTCTTAGGGATCCAGTTCGGCTTCGCGCTCCAGAACGCCAATGTCAGCCGCATCTTCCAGACGCTCGGTGCGCAGGTCGAGGAGATTCCGATCCTCTGGATCGCCGCGCCGCTCACCGGACTCATCGTGCAGCCGATCGTCGGCTACTACTCCGATCGCACCTGGAACCGTCTCGGCCGTCGCCGGCCGTACTTCTTGTTCGGCGCATTGCTCACGACACTCGCGCTGTTCGCGATGCCGAACTCGCCCACGTTGTGGATTGCCGCGGGACTGCTGTGGATTCTCGATGCCTCGCTCAATGTGTCGATGGAACCGTTCCGCGCCTTCGTCGGCGACCAGCTGTCGCCGCGCCAGCGGCCCGCCGGCTACGCGATGCAGAGTTTCTTCATCGGCATCGGCGCCGTCATCGCCAGCCTGCTGCCGTGGCTGCTGACGAAGTTCGGCGTGGCAAACACTGCCGACGCCGGCGCCATTCCGGAAACGGTGAAGTACGCCTTCTACGTCGGCGGCGCGATCCTGTTCGCCGCGGTCGGCTGGACGGTGTTCAGTACGCGCGAATATCCGCCGCAGGTTCTGCAGGCCTTCGACGACGCAGGCTCGGACGAGGAGCCGCGGGTGGTGCCGGCAAGGGTGCGACGGGACGGCGTCGTCTGGCTGGCGGCGGGCCTCGCGGGTGTCGTACTGATCTACTTCCTCGGACTCGAGCACGAGCTCTACCTGCTCGCCGGCGGATGCGCGGTGTACGGCATCGCATTGCTCCTGCTGGGCAGCCTGCGTCGGCGCAATGCCTTCACGGCGATCATGAGCGATCTGCACGACATGCCGCCGGCCATGCGTCGTCTCGCCGTCGTGCAGTTCTTTTCCTGGTTCGCGCTGTTCGCGATGTGGATCTACACGACGGCGGGCGTCACGCAGACGCACTTCGGCACGACCGATCCGCAATCGGCGGCCTATAACGAAGGCGCCAACTGGGTCGGTGTGCTGTTCGCGTCGTACAGCGGCTTTGCCGCGCTCGCGGCGATCGTCATTCCGTTCATGGTCCGACGGCTCGGACTGCGTGCCAGTCACCTGATCAATCTGTGGCTCGGCGCTGTCGGTCTGCTGTCGTTCCTGCTCGTCCGCGATCCACAGTGGCTGATCGTCTCGATGGTCGGTGTCGGCTTCGCGTGGGCATCCATCGTGTCGCTGCCCTATGCGCTGCTGTCGAATCATCTGCCCGCCGCGAAAATGGGTGTCTACATGGGCATCTTCAATTTCTTCATCGTGATCCCGCAGCTGCTGGCTGCGAGCGTGCTGGGATTCTTGTTGCGGACATTCGCGGAAGGTCGGCCCCTCTACGCGCTGGCATTCGGCGGCATCAGCCTGTTCATTGCCGGACTCGCCGTGTTGCGTGTGGCCAATCCTGCGCCGGAACTCGCCGGACGGGATTCCGCCGCGACCGTCTGATCAACCGATACCGGCGATGCCGATGCCGTGCAGCGAGGTGCGCGGCGACGCGGCTGCTGCGTCGGTTGCCGATGCATCGGCGCGTAGGTGCTCTTCGAGCAACTGCGCGTAGGCCTCGAAGGCATGTTCGGCCGTGATGTTGTGGTCGGCATCGTCGAGGATGCGGAAGCTGAAGCCCGGCAGGCGCCGCAATCGCCGCGCGTGCCATCCGGCATGTTCGGCAATCTCGTCCAGGCCGCCGTCTTCGGCGCTGTAGATCATGCACACGCGTGTTCCCCGCTGCGACAGGACGCGAAAGCCGGTGCGTACCTGCTGAACCTCCGGTGCGACCGGCAGGACGCTCGTCAGCAGATCGCGGGTGTTCGAACTCAGCTTGCGTTGCATGCGGCCTGCGACGAACCGCAGGATGGCGCGGAAGTCGACCTGACCGCGCAGCACGCGGTGCCACAGATCCTTTTCTCGAACCTGCACGAAGTACCAGTCGCTGGAGCGGAAGCCCTTGCGCATCAGCGCGGCGAGCGAATCGCCGGGACGCCAGTGAAAGCGCGGCAGGTTCACCAGGATCACATCGACGATACGCGGATCGATCTGCGCGGAGTGAAAGGCGAGGTGCGCGCCCGCGCAGTGTCCGAGCACCGTGACAGCGGGATGTCCGGCGCGCTCCAGCCAGTCGAGTGCCGCCAGCACGTCGCGGCGCGAATCGTCGCGATACAGCTGATTCTCGGGCACGCCGGCCGGTGCCGGACTGTCACCGAGCCCCGCGATATCGATGCGCAGCGAAGCCATGCCGTCGGCGGCGAAGCGTCGCGCAAGACGCACGAAGCCACGGCCCCAGCCGATGTGATGGTTGGAGCCGTGATTCAGGAACAGCAGGACGCGCGACGGTTTCGCTTCGACCGGCTCGCAGTAAACACCGAACAGCGACTGATCCGGCCCGAAGCGGACCGGCGTTTCCCGCCAGGGATGCCGCTGCAGCGTCGCGACCCGCTTCGCCGGCGCATGACCCGTGGCGGGCGGCAACTCCCTGCCGAGCCAGTCGACCAGTGAATCGAATGCGCCCGGCGGCAACTCGGCCAGGCTCGAGTTCCATTGCAGTTCGTTGTAGCCGGGCAGGGTTGCCGTCTCGACATCGCATCCCTGCGCGCGCAGATGCGCCGCCACGCGTTTGTCGCCCGGGGCATCCGGCACGTTCAGCAGCAGGACGTGCGGTGCAGGCACGGCCGGCAGGTTGCTGAGTTCGAGTTGCGTCAATGCGGCCGCCGTTTCGTGAGTGACTGGAAAGCCGCCGATGTCGATGTCGACTTCGGGACGGCTCACGCGCATGACAGAGACGTGCGGCGCTGCCTGGGCGACGAAGACACTGAGCGCGCGCATCTCGCGCAGATAGAACTTTCCCGACGCCGGTGCGGCGAGCAGCGCCAGCCGGCTGACATCGCCGAGTTCGGCCGCGGCACGCGCGGCCAGCAATGCGCCGACCCGAAATCCCACCAATGCGATCTCGGTGACGCCGGTCTCGCGCCGCATCCACGCCACCGCATTGCGCAGGCTGCCGAGCCAGCGTGCGACGCGATCGGGATCGAGATCGTTGCCGGCCGAATCGCCGGTGCCGTGATAGTCGATGCGCAGCGTCGGCAGTCCGGCGTCCGCAAGCTGGGTGGCAAGCTGCCGCACGAACCGGTGCAGACACAGTTCCTCGACACCCATCGCCGGACAGAGAATGACGCCGCGTCCGCCGCGCGCCTCGTGCAGCCAGCCGAAGCATTCATCGATGTAGAGCGGCGTCATGGCGAACGCGCCCGATAGGCAATGGGCGCCGGGCAGTTCAGCGCCATGATCCTGCCGGCTGGCGGCGGTGCGTCCTGATGGCGCGCCAGCAGATCGATGCGTCGTTCGCGCTGCGGCGCCAGATGAAACCAGTTGTCCGCGGCCCGATAGTGCTCGTCTTCGATGTGCACGGACACGGCCGGCTGCGGCGACTGCAGCACCAGCCACCATCGTCCGTCCTCATCGAGAACCTGCGCGTCGATCCGTTCGATCTCGCGAACCGCGTGTCGGCCGATGGCAAAGTGAAAAGCCTCCGCCAGCGGTGTGGCTGACTCGTCATCGAACAATGTCGCCACTGCGACCTCGTGCGCCGGCGGGCCGAAGCGATAGGCATACGTGACATCGAAGAACGTACCCAGCAGCTCCCACGCGGAGACTCTGGCCGTGGTACGCGCGGCGATGCGCACGGTCCGGCTTGCCGACGCGACGGCGTGTGCTCCGGCGTAGCAGGTGAATTCGATCCGCGCCGACAGCGGGGCCGCTCGCTCGTTGATGCAATGAATCGCCAGACCGTTGACGCCCTCGTCCGTGAGCACGATCTGCTGCGGCCGACAGGCGCGGCGCAGCGCATACCAGGTGGATTTCGGCTCGCCGGTCGAATCGACGATGCCCCAGCCCGCGCCGGGCCACGGATCGTGCAGCGTCCAGACGAGCGCGCCGTTGCAGGAAGATCCGCTGCGGCGCCATTCGCCCAGAGTCGCCTCCATTACTTCGGCCGTCGTGGCGCGCGACAGAGTCAGGTAACGATCGATGTCTGAACTTCGCAACGCGGCGGCGTCGACGTCGAACAACTGCGTCAGATAGTGATCGCGCACGTCCTCGAAGTCCCATTCGGCGCCGGCATCGCGCGGTGTGCGCTGCTTCCATCGCGCCTGCCCCGGATCGAGATTCGCAATGCGCAGCATCGCCGGTTCAGGGACATTGGCGAACGCCAGGCATTCACTGGCGAATCGCACCTGCGCGTGCCGCGCATCGTCGAGCGGGCGGCGATACGCGCCGACACCGTAGTAGTGCGAGACGCCTGCGTCGGCGACGAATGGCAGCGGTCCGCCGTGGGGTGAGTTGCCGACATAGACGACGTCGGGTCGCAGTTCGCGCGCAATGGCCGGCAGCCATTCATCGAACAGCGGGTTGCGCCAGGTGTCGCGCGGCAAGCCGAGCATCGCCGCCTGTTGCGCGACTTCGCTGCCGCCGCACAGCACGCACAGCGATGGCGAGCCGCTGGTGCGCTCCAGGAACTGCCGAGCTTCGGTGACGACACTGGACCGGAAGGCGGGATCGTCGGCCGGATAGTCGAAGTTGGCGAACATGAAGTCCTGCCAGACCAGCAGGCCGGTCTCATCGCACAATTCGTAGAACGAGGTGGCTTCGTAGAGCGTCGTTCCGCCCACACGCACCATGTTCAGGTGCGCCTCGCGCATCCTGTTGATCCACGGCAGGTAGGTTTCGCGAGTCTCCGGGAGGCGCGCGATGTCGGCACAGAGCCAGTTCGCGCCGCGACAGAAGACGGGTACGTCGTTGACGTACAGGGCGAAGTCATTGCCGTCGGCGCCGGTATCGATGCGGAGGCGGCGAAATCCCACCTGGCCGAGATTGATGCGCTGCGCCGCGCCCGGAGGGACGGACAAAGTCACCGGATACAGATGCGGACGGCCATGCGTGTGTGGCCACCACGGTTCGACCCGGTCGATGGACAGTCGGCCGCGCCAGCGCGTGCCGTCAGTGACCAGATCGGCCGTCGCACCGGCGCATTCGATGCGGACGCGATGCGGTGCCGGTCCCTGCAGCGACAGCTCGACGTCGAGCGTGCCGCTGCCGTCTGCGTGCAACGTGGCGCGCAGGCGTCGCTGCTCGACTCGAAATCGACGCGGGTCGAGCAGTTCGATCGGCCGCCACGGTCCGACGATGGGCAGATTCGGACACCACCCCGGCATGTGACCCAGCAGGCTCGTGCGCAGCGAACGCAGCGAGCGGCGCGGGATCATCGCGGGGCGCCAGCGCGCCCGTCGCGAGGACGGCGGCGTGTAGTTGTCCAGCGCGCGAAAGCACAGCCACAGTCGATGGCTTCCCTTCAGTTCGATGCGCACGTCGTGACGCACGAACATGTTTTCTGACCGCAGCAACAACCCATCGTCGAGCCAGACTTCGGCGAGCGTCGCAAGTCCGTGCAATCGCAGCACGCGCTCGCCGTGGCCGGCGATGTCGCTGCGGTACCAGTAGTCCCGGTCGGTCAGCGAGGCGGGGGAATCGATATCGAGTCGACCGGCGTCGAGCAGCGCGCCTGCGACCGTGCCGGGTACTGGCGCGGCGAACCAGGACGCATCGGCCTCCAGCTGATTCGGCGCTGCGGCTGCGTTCGGCGCAGTGGCAGCAAACTGCCAGTGCAACTCCGCCGCGTCGGCGTCGGATCGCACCTCGGCGATTCTCGCGTTCACGATGCACTCCGCATCGGGTCGTAGCGCGCGATGAGTTCGCCGATGACGGTGTCATACAGAGGCTCCATGGCACGCAGCGCCGTGTCGAAGGTATCGAACCGCTTGCGAGTCACGGCGCGCGCCAGCTGGAACTGCAGCGTCTTGGCGTGAACGGCGATCCCCAGGCTCGCGCGCCGCGCCGCTTCAAGCGACGGCTCGCCCTGTGCGCCCAGCCAGTCGAGATAGCTCGACAGCAGCTCGAAATTGGCACCGAGCTGACGCAGGACGTTGAAGGCATAGAGATGAAAGTAGTCCAGCGGCCGTTCGGCGAGGACTGTGCCGTGAGATGCAAAGCGCTCCCGGTACTGCCGCAGAGGATTGACCGCAGGCCGGTGCTGAAGATGCGCTCGCAGAAGCTGCAGCGACTGGGCGAGCAGCGAGGCCGGGGTGGCTCGCGGGTCGATCTTCACGAACTCGACATAGGGGAACTGCTGCGGCGGCAGTTCGCGAAAGACGCCGTCGTAGTCTTCGCCCTCCAGCGAGAAATAGCCGGCGTTGTGGAAGTAGTGCAGACGACGGCCGGATGGATCGAGCAGGTTCACGCCGATCGTTGTCTTGCCATGTGTGGTGCGATAGGACGTGCCGCGCGTGTCGGGCAGGTAGTAGCTGTCCACCTCGATCAGTACCAGCCGTCCGCGCTGCAGCTGTTCGAGCGTGTGACGCTCGACGCTGTCGTAGATGGCCAGTTCCTGCACTCGCAGGCCGTACAGGGCGGCGAGATCCTCCGGCGGAAACTTGAAGAACGTGAACTGGTCGCCCTCGAAGTCCTGCAGCACCGTGAAGGCCAGTGCTGGATACGGATCGAATCCGAGGACGTGCAGGATCTCGATCCACAGATCGACGTAGCAGTTGGTTTCCGGCCAGTTACGGGCGGCATCGTGCAGGGCGTGGGCACGATAGCCGGCCGGGTCGAGCGCGCGAAGGCAGATCGCCATGGGCTAGTCGCCCCAGAGTCTGCGACGCACCGTGCGCGGCCAGTCCTGCGGGTCGAAGCCGTGATGCCGGAACAGCGCGAGGGCGACGCGTTCCATGCCGAAGCCGACGCAGGCCGTGTGCGCGACGGCATCGTTGCAGCGCAGATCCCACAGCGCGCCGAAATGGTCCTGGTGATAGTTGAAGCTCAGGCAGGCGGTCGGGTTGTCCTCGTTCGCGATGGGGATCAGCAGCTCGAATTTCAATTTCTGATCGCGCTGGTTGTTGGACAACAGCTTGCCCGCGCGGCCGAAGAAAGGATCGTTGGCGACGTCGATGGCGACCGGCACTTCGAGCGACCGCATCAGGGCTTCGCCGCGTTCCAGCCACAACTGGCGGAAGGCCACGACCTGGTCGCTGGTGCCGATGCGGACGTACTCGCGCATGCGGAAGAACTGCATGCGTGCCGGATCGAGCGACGGCTCGTGACGGAAGCAGTAGGAGTAGAGATCGTACAGGCCGCCCTGTGCAGGCAACGGTCCGCGCCGGGCGATCGCGGGATACAGCGGATAGCACGCGGCCGGCGTCAGCACCGTGTCGGTCGCGCGCTGGCCGTGCGTCCAGTCGTGACCGCAGGCGAGTTCGTCGAGCAGGTGCGCGTGATCGCGATCGTTGCCCATGAAGCTGTGCACGGTCCCGGCAAGTTGCGGAAAGCTCTTGAGGTAGCCGCTGCGCTCGAACTGCGGGCGACTCATCGCAGGCGGAAAGCGGATCACTTCCGCCGTGTCCTCTTCGCCGAACGCGGCGACCAACCGGCTGAAGCGCTCGACGACCTCTTCGAACAGGCCGCTGCGGCCATAGACGCCGTCGACGCCCATGTCGATGAGCAGGCCGTGACGCAGCAACTCGCGCAGGAAATCCGCGTCCATGCGATCGAGGGCGGCGCTCATCAGAACAATCCCGTCTCGTGCCGATGGGCCAGCAGCATGGTCGAGGTGTTGCTGAGGATGCGATCGTTGCTGATCATCAGCGCGGCCGACTGTGCGTCGCGCAGATGTCGGCCGAGACTGTAGGGCGTGTTGTTGCGGTAGCCCTGAATCCCGCAGATCAGCAGCGCGTGCTGGACGATCTGCGCGACCATCTGCGACACGTTCACTTTCAGGTTGTTCATCGCCACGGCGAAGCCCAGCGACATCAGGTCTTCCTCGTCGCGGCGGGCCTCATCGAAGCGCTTCAGGCCAGCGACGATCTGCGATCGCACGGATTGCAGCATCGCCGAGGCTTCCGCGAGTCGCAGCGCGCCGGGCGGTGTCGTGCCTGGTTTTTTGCGGGCTTCGGCACGCACGAAAGCCTGCGCACGCGCCAGCGCATCGCTGGCGATGCCGAACCAGACACTGCTCCACAACAGGTGCGAACTGGACAGCATCGATTGCGCGGCAATCTCCGCAAACGGCTTCGGCAGGATCTGCTCGGTCGGTGCGCGCGCAGTGAGCCGGTGCCCTTCGCTGCAGGTTCCGCGCATGCCCAGCGTGTCCCAGTCGGAAATTCGTTCCAGGCGGTACTGGTTCTTGAGCACTGCGACGAGCACCTGATCCGAAGGCGGAGCCTCGGGATGGCGTCGCGCCGAGACCAGGATGGCATCGGCGTGAACGCCGTAGGAAATGACCGTAGCGTCTTTCGCGAGTTCGAAGTTGTCGCCGTCGGTGCGGACCGCGCAGACGCTGGAACGCAGATCGCCGCCGATGCCCGCTTCGGTCGTTGCCGACGCCAGCAGCAACTGCTCGTTGGCGATGCGCCCCATGAACTGCCGGTGCCAGGGACTTTGCTGGCCATGAGAGATCAGGCTCGCCAGCTTGATGTTGTGCATGGCGAAGATCATGGCCGACGAAGCACAGCCCTGTGCCAGTTCGACGCAGACGGCGGCGACGTCGTCGAGTCGCGCGCCGTCGCCGCCGTCATCCGTCGGTACCATCATTCCGAAGAAGCGCTGTTCGCGCAGTGCCGCTACGGTTTCCTGCGGGAAGCGCGCTTCGCGATCGGTCGCCTCGGCGAATTTCGCGGCCACCTGCTGCGCCAGAGCGCGGGCCCGCGAGGTGTATTCGGAAGTCATCGCCTGTCTCACGCGGTGGCCGGCAACAGGCTCGTCACCACACCGGACATGGCGCCGATGCTCTGGAAGGTCCTGCGATTGAGCAGGCGATCGGGAATTTCGATGCTGAACTCTTCCTCCAGCGCCAGCATGAGCTGCACGGTGGCGAACGAGGTCAGACCGCTTTCATAGAGATCGGTGTCGGTGGATAACCTACTTGCATCGATGCCCAGCTTCCCGTGGTCAGCCACGATGCGCCGCACGCGTTCGTCGATCATTGAATCCCCGCCCGGGTTCCTGAATTGACGCCGCACTCCAACGCACGGCGCTGCCGCTTTGTTGCGGTCGTCAGCGCGCCCCGGCCCCGGCGCTGCGGTCGGCCAGGTGCGTGGCGTAGAAGTCGATGATCCGGCGCGGATAGTCGTCAGGGGCCGCGCCGATGTAGTGCCCGTGTGCGGCGCCGTCGATCATCCACAGAGCCTTCGGCTCGCCTGCGCGTTCGAAAAGTTCGCGCGTCATGTCGGGAGGAATCGAACGATCCTCGCTGCCGCCGAGCAGCAGCACCGGTCGCGGCGCTATCGCGGCGATGCAGTCGATGGGCGGCATCGCTTCGTGTTGCATGCCGACGCGTCGAATCGCGAATTCAGCAGGCAAGCGACTGAGCCAGCCATGCTGCCGGTGATTGCGGCGCACGTAGGCAAGATAGCTGGGCGGTCCCGAGGCGATCACGACGGCGCGCAGCCGCGGATCCTCCGCTGCAATCCGGGTGACGAAGTAGCCGCCCATCGAAAAGCCGAAGGCACCGAGCCGGTCGGGATCGACGTCGGATCGGGCGGCGAGCCAGTCGATGGCGCCGCGCAATGCCTCGCGCTCCGGCGCTCCCCAGCGAACCTCGCCGGTACTTTCGCCATCGCCCGGCCAGTCGAAGGCGAGGACGCCGAATCCCGCGTCGGCCAGCAGGCGGATTTCGTCGAGCATCGAACTGCGATCGGCGTTGGTGCCGTGCGTGACGATGACGGCGGCGCGATTCTTCGCCGGCACATACCAGCCGGCGATCCGGTTGTCATCGTGTGCCGTGAATGCGACCGCAGTCAGGCGATCGATGCCGGTCTGTTCCGGATGTGCCAGCAGCGCACTGGGCGGTGCCGGCTCGAAGTCGTGCAGGACGGCGCGATAGTGTCCCCACATCGCGTGGCCCAGCAGCGCAGCGCCGAAGAGAAATGCGACCAGGATCAGCAGGGGCACGGCGGATCGATGAGTCATCGGCGGGTGTTTTTCTCGTTGACGGCTTCGCAGCAAACCTCCAACGTTCCGCATGCGGCGGAAGTTGCCGGCCGAACATTGCATTCGTGTGAGGAAAGCGGATTGATGAAGCTGGTCGGTATCGATGTGGACGGGACGCTGGTCGGTGCGTCGGGCGAAGTGCCGGCGAGCGTGTGGGACGCTGCCGAGCGTGCGCGGGCCGCGGGAATCCGGCTCGTGCTGTGTTCGGGTCGGCCGGCGTTCGGCGTGGCGCTCGACTACGCGCGGCGGCTCGATGCGACGGGATGGCACATCTTCCAGAACGGCGCGAGCGTGCTGGATCTGGATTCAGGCGGGAGCCGTTCGACCGGCCTGTTCGCCGCAGCGCGGCAGGCACTCATCGCGCAGTCGCGACGCACGGGCGATGTTCTCGAGCTGTACACCGATCGGGACTACGCGACCGAGAGCGCCGTGCAGTGGGCGAAGCAGCACGCGGAACTGCTGGGTGTGCCGTTCCGGCCGCGCTCGTTCGATACGCTGGAAGACGCAGTCGTGCGCGGTCAGTGGGTGGTCGGTCATGCCGACGTCGAGCGGGTCGTGCGTGACGCGCCGGCGGAACTGGAAGTCGCCGTGTCCTCATCGCCGCTCATGCCCGATGCGGCTTTCGTCGGCATGACGCGCGCCGGTGTGAACAAGGGTACCGGTCTGCGGGCGATTGCCGCCGAATACGGCATCGATCTGCGCGACGTCATGTACGTCGGCGATTCCGACAACGATCTGTCCGCGCTCCGGATCGTCGGACATCCCGTCGCGATGGCGAATGCATCGCCCCCGGTGCTGGAAGCGGCATCGAGAGTCGTCGGTCACGTCGACGACGGCGCGCTCGCACAGGCGTTGCAGTTCGCGATCGACGGTTGATCAGGCGGCCATGCCGTCGCCGGAACGCTGCCATGCCGGCGGCACATAGTCCGGATGATGCGTCCGTTCTTCGCGCACGCGCGCATCGACCAGACCGTGCACCCAGGCGGCCGCGCGATCGGGCAGTTTCTCCGCGGCCAGATCCGTTGCCGCTTCCAGGATGATCGATTCGAAATTGCGCGCCTCGTCGCGGCCGTGCTCGCTGACGGCGAGTTCCGAGCGGCAGCGCCAGAAAGCTGCAAGGTTGGCCATCTGCAGCACGACGGCTTCGGCCAGGGAGCGGTTGCGATAGACGATGCCCACCATCTCGTCGAAGGTCAGCTCCGTCTCCGCCGAATCGATCAGCAGCGCCTCGCGGCTGAGCGGCATGAAGGCTTCGCGGGCCACTTCGCGACGCGTCAGTACGCGCGCAATCGCATTGAAGGCAAGCCAGCGGGCCAGAAGTTTCCGAATGACGCGCATCGCGTTCTCTCGATCTGAAGTTCAGGTGGATCAGGCAGATCGCGATAGCGGAAGTTCGAGCGGCAGCGTCAATCTGCGACATCGGCCACGCAGTTCGGGGTAGATCGCCAGGCGCCGTCAGGGAGCGCCTGATGTCGTGCTTGCGCCGTTACGCTGCTTCTGGTGCAGTAGCCCGAAAATCCGGACAGGAATGCCGCATGCAGTTCTGGCAAGGCTTCGCAGTGATCACCGTCGTCCACCTGCTCGCCGCAGCCTCGCCGGGCCCGGACTTCGCCTTCGTGACGCGCCAGTCGCTGGTGCACGGCCGGCGCGCGGGACTCTTCGCGAGCATCGGCATCGCGCTGGGGCTGGCCGTTCACATCGGCTATTCGGCAGCGGGCCTCGCCGCCGTGATCGCACACTCCGCGAAATGGATGCTGGCGATCAAGATCGTCGGCGGCTGCTATCTGATCTATCTCGGCGCGCGAGCGCTGTTCAGCAAGGCGGGGGAGATGTCTGTCGAATCGACGTCGACCGTCGTCGATCGTCCCTGGCGCTTGATCGCAGGCGGCTTTCTCTGCAATGCCTTCAATCCGAAGGCGCCGATCTATTTTCTGGCGCTGTTCACGGTCGTGCTGTCGCCGTCACTGCCCGCAACGTGGCTCGCGATCTATGGCGCGTGGCTGATGATTCTGCAATGGCTGTGGTTTTCGCTGGTCGCCACGGTATTCGCGCATCGTGCGGTGCGCGATCGGCTCATCGCGATGCGTCACTGGATCGATCGGGTGTTCGGCGTGGCGATGATTGCGCTGGGCCTGCGGGTGGTGCTGGCGCGGACTTAGCGACTCTTCATTCTTCCTGTAGGTCAGGCTTCAGCCTGACTTCTTCAGAAGGCCGGCTGAAGCCGGCCCCACAGGGAAGGAGACAGGCAGACGATCACTCGTACCGCAACGCATCGATCGGCGCGAGATTCGCCGCCTTGCTCGCCGGCAGGATGCCGAAGATCACGCCGATCAA
The DNA here is from genome assembly GCF_036735925.1 of Povalibacter sp. NCBI lineage: Bacteria > Pseudomonadati > Pseudomonadota > Gammaproteobacteria > Steroidobacterales > Steroidobacteraceae > Povalibacter > Povalibacter sp. The sequence goes on along the minus strand of NZ_DAINNK010000049.1, from coordinate 25,568 downwards.
TCCCGAGAACGCGCACGCGCCGAGCACCGCCCACCAGGGAACTGACGGTGACGGAAAATCCGGAATCGACTGCGCGATGCCGTAGCTGAGTCCGAAGCCCAGCACGATGCCGATGAGGCCGCCGATCACCGCCAGCACCATCGCCTCGATCAGGAACTGCATCAGCACGTACTGGCGGCGCGCGCCGAGCGCCTTGGCGATGCCGATCTCGCGCGTCCGCTCCGTCACCGACACCAGCATGATGTTCATGATGCCGACGCCGCCGACCAGCAGCGAAATGCTGACGATGCCGGCGACCACCAGCGTGATGGTGGTGGAGATCTGCTTGAAGGTCTTCGCGATCATGTCGGAGGCTTCGACCACGAAGTCGTCGGGCTGCTTGTCGCGGATCTGGTGCAGCTGACGCATCAGCATCGCCACCCGCAGCTTGGTGTTCTCCATTTCCTCGAGATCGTTCACCGAGAACGTGATCCACAGGTCCGGCTGCATGACCACGCCGTTCACCACCAGCGCGGTCTGGAACGGCATCAGCAGGTAGTTGTCCTGGCTCATGCCGAACATCTCGCCGCGCGGTTCCAGCACGCCGACGACCTTGAACCATTCGCTGCCGATCTGCACGAACTCGCCGGCGGGGTTCTCCGGCAGCTTCAGATCCCTGCGCATTTTCTCGCCCAGCACGACCACGCGGCGGCGGCTGGCGTCGTCGCTGTCGGTGAGGAAGCGTCCGGAACGCGGAAAGATCTTCTGCACATCCTGGTAGTTCGCCGTCGTGCCGAACATCTGGCCGGTCGCGGTGTTGGCGCCGTAGCGCACCTGCGAGTTCATGCCGCCGCCGGCGAACACGATCGGCGTGATGTTGCTGATGCCGTCGATGCGATGGCGCAGTTCGTCGAGATCCTGCAGACGCAGGCGGTTGTGTTTGCCGCGCAGCTGGTCTTCGAACGGCGTGTACGAGCGCAGCGTGAGTGTGCTGCCGCCGAGGCCCTGCAGCTGGCTGGAAATGGATTCCGACAGGCCCTGCACCAGCGCGATGACGCAGATGACGGAGGCAACGCCGATGACGATGCCGAGCATCGTGAGCGAACTGCGCAGGCCGTGCGCGCGGATGCTGGACAGTGCCGAGCGCACGCATTCCTGGATCGCGTACCAGGACGACTGGAAGCGGCCGGCGTCCTTGTCTTCGTCGGCGATGGCGTTCATCAGGCGTGGACCGGCGTGTGCTGTTCCGTGAGATCGACCGGCCGCGGCGACTGCGTGAAGTCCTCCGCGATCCGGCCGTCGTGCAGCCGCACGACGCGGTGACAATGCGAAGCGATGCCCGGATCGTGCGTGACGATCATGAGCGTAACGCCGTCGCGATGCAGGTCGGCGAGCAGCGCCATGATTTCCTTCGCCGTGCGGCTGTCGAGATTGCCGGTCGGTTCGTCGGCCAGCAGCAGTTCGGGACGGCCCACCAGCGCCCGCGCGATGGCGACGCGTTGCCGCTGGCCGCCGGAGAGTTCGTTGGGTTTGTGATGCGTACGTTCGGCGAGGCCGACGCGTGTCAACGCTTCGCGGGCGCGTTCGCGCCGCACGGCCGGCGAGACGCCGCGATAGATCAGGGGCTGCGCGACGTTGTCGAGCGCGCTGACCCGCGGCATCAGGTAGAAATTCTGGAAGATGAAGCCGATCTTGCGATTGCGCACGCGCGCCAGCTGGTCTTCGTCGAGACCGGCAACTGCTTCGCCGTCGAGCGAATAGGTGCCGGCGGTCGGACTGTCGAGACAGCCGAGAATGTTCATGAGCGTCGACTTGCCGGAACCGGACGCGCCCGTCAGCGCGACGAATTCGTTGCGCTCGACCGTCAGGTCGACATCCGTGAGCGCGGCGAACTCGGTTTCGCCGAGCCGGTAGGTCTTGCCGATGCCCTGCAGATGAATCATCGCTTGGTGGCCGCCTCGGCGGTGCCACCCTCGGCGGCGCTGACGGTCACGTGATCGCCGTCGCGCAGGAATCGCAGCGTCTTCGCCGGGCCCGTCACGAGGGCTTCCTGTTCCTTGAGGCCGCGCGATATCTCGATGTAGGTGTCGTCGGCCACGCCGGTCTCGACCTCGCGCTTCTTCGCCTTGCCGTCCACGATGACGAACACGCTCGCCTTCGCCTTGGCCTGTTTGTCGTCGGCCTCTTCGTAGCGCACCGCCTGCACCGGCACGGCAATGACTTTCTCGGCGTTCTCGCGGCGCGTCGAGATCTCGGCCCGGCAGCTCATGCCGGGATGAAACTGCATGTCCGCCATGGCCGTGAGCCGGATCTTCACCGCGTAGTTCTTGCTCTGGCCGACGTTCTGGCGCGGCGAGATCGCCACCTGTTCGACGCTGCCGGTCCAGGATTTGTCCGGGAAGGCGGCGGGCACGATCTTCGCGTCCTGGCCGACGCCGACGCGCGCGACGTCGGTTTCGTCGACGTTCACTTCGGCGTAGAGGCTGCCGGTGTCCGCCACGGTCATGAGATCGGAGCCGGCGATGCTCATCGCGCTCGGCACCGCGGTTTCGCCGGCCTTGATGAAGATCGCCGTCACCTTGCCGGCGATCGGCGAACGGATCTCGGTCTTGGCCAGCTGTTCGCGCGCTTCCTTCATCTGCGCTTCGGTCTGGCGCAGCATGGCGCGGCTGGTGTCCAGTTCCACCCGGGCGAGGTCGCGCTGCGTGGCGATCTCCTCGTAGGTGTTCTGGTCGATGAGGTTGCGCTCGCGCAGCTGCTCGTAGCGCTTCCATTTCGCTTCCTGCGTGCGCAGGTTCACCTGCTGGCGCTCGATGTTGAGTTCGGACTGTCCGCGCGCCGCGTCGAGCCGCGCGATCGTCGCGAGCGAGGAGGCCGGATCGAGCCGCAGCAGCAGCTGCCCGGCCTTCACCTGATCGCCCTCGCGCACCAGCACTTCGTCGACGCGGCCGATCACTTCCGAGACCAGCTTGCGTTCGCTCTCGTAGACCAGCGTGCCCGACGCCAGGATCGACGGCGCCAGCACGTGCGTCGTCACGTTCTCGGATTCGACCGTCTTGGTGTCATCGCTGCGCCACTGTTTCATCGCGACCGGAACGGCGATGAGTGCAGCGATGACGGCAAAGGGAAGCCACTTCTTGCGCATCGTCTGGTCGTTTCCTTACTTGAATGCCCACAGGGCCCAGCCGCCGTACAGCAGCACGATGGGCGTGAGCGCGAAGAGGCTCGAGAACAGCCATGAACGGCCGGTCCACGTGCGCACGCCGACGACCGTCAGCCACCAGACCCAGGGATGCAGCAGCGTGAGACTCGACAGCAGAACGTAGCCCTTGCCGCCGGCTGGTATGTGGAAGAGCAGTTCATTGAGCGACAGCAGGTTCAGTTCTTCGTTGCTGATCTGATTGCTGCCCGAAGTCAGCAGGAACACGGCCATCGAGAGCGTGCCGATCACGTGCGGCAGCGCAGTCCAGCAGCTCAGCGAAAGCCATTGCAGGAAGGTGTGCCGCACGTTCGTGACATTGCCCGCCAGCAGGTAGTACAGCGTTTCGACGACGCGCGCGACGACCAGGACCACCACGACGCTGATGAGCGAGGACCACATGATGATGCCGGGCGACATCATTTTCATGGCCGCCTCGCGCTGCTGTTCATTCATCCGCGGATTGGCGGACAGCATCCGGTCCACGAGCCAGTCGAAATCCACGATGCGGTAGTACCAGAACATGACGGCGACCGTGCTCAGGACGATCACCAGCAGCGGAAAGAGAAAGCGTGGCTTTTCCTTGAGATTCTCGAAAGCCTTGGCCGGCGCCGTGACGAGTGCGCCCGCCAGTTCCATGTTGTTCATGTGCGATCCCCCTCTTGTTGTGTCGTGCAGCCTAGCATTGCGGTCACCGGACCGGCGGCGGATTCACCGGCGCCAGGCCGCGATTGGCCGTTCCGTATCGGTCGTTGATGTCTGTGGTCAGGTGTGGCGGATGCGTCCCAGCGACCAGGGCGTCAGCACGCTGATGGCGAACAGCAGCAGCGCCGGCAACAGCATCCCCACAGCGTCGGTCGGACGAAACATCTGTGCTGCGGCTGCGCAGGCGACCGACACGAGGATCGCACCGCACGCGGCGCGCAGCGTCAGCAGCCGTTCCGCGAACGAGCGCCAGGTGAGATAGATCGTTCCCGTCACGAGCGCTGCCACGGCGATCCGGGGTGTCGCCCAGAGAATCGCGTTCAGCAGGAGCCATGTGATTCCGTTGGGCCCGACCGACAAGAGCAGGACCAGCACCAGGCCGTAGAGCAGCAGCAGCGCCGCCGCGACGAGCACGCGACGCGGATACCGTGCCCGGAGCGCGGCGAACGTCGCGAGGGAGGCGACCATGGCGGCGACGGCGAAGAGCGCGACGGATATCTGTGCGGCGAATGCCTGTCCCGTCAGGCCCCCGAAGAGTTCTCCGATCCTGCCCCGCATCCGCAGCAGGCCGGGGACGGTGTCCTTGCCCTCCGCCACCACCCAGGTTCCCCATGCACTCAAGAGCGAACTGGACGCCCACACACTTATTCCGACCATGGCCAGCGCGACCAGCACGCAGCCGGACCTCACGAATACCTTGAGGCGGGCCAGCTGCGCAGTGCCGTACGGCTGGGTCGCCTCGAACGTGCTGGCGTACGTTCGTCCCTGCCGCCGGCGAATGCCGAAGGCATTGCCCCCGAGACACAGCAGCATGGCGGGCGCGAAAAACATCACGCCGGAAACGGCCGCATTGCGCATGGGTACGATGGGGATGCTGATCGCGAACAGCAGGAACACCACGATCGCGATCGCCAGGCCGATCGTCAGCACAGGCAGCCCGCTGGACTTCAGTTCGAACCACACCTGCGCCTTCGTCGCTGACGAGGTGGGACAGGGGAACCGGAACAGGGAGATCAGCCAGTCCGGGTAGCCGGTCGATCCGGCCGCCCGCGGCGCGGTCGCGACGCCATCGCCGCGACGCTGCCGAGCCACGCCGACGATGGCGAGGCCGACCGACACGACACCGAGCAGGACCATCAGCACGCTCTCGATGGTCGAGAACTCGATCAGCGGCGGCGATGCCATACGACCATTGAGCAGCAGGAACAATGACAAACCGATGATCGCCTGTGTGGTCCACTGCACGGCTCTGCTTTGCGTCGACCACTGACAGCAGGTATAGGCAAGGCGGGAAGCCACGATCCACAGCGCCGCAGAGAACAAGGGGAGTGGCTGATCGAAGACGGCCCCCACGACAAGGGCGGATACGACGTACAACGCCGCACCGGAAATCGCGTCATACGCCAGGGCAACGCCGACGAACGTGGCCGTCGGAACCGGACGCGTGTACAGCAGATAGAGCGGAAAGCCGGGCTTGTACCCGTCCAGGAAGCGGCCGCCATTGAGCTTCGAAATCGACAGCCAGAACATCCAGTGCACCGCGAGAAGGATCCAGAGCGCAATGCCCGCGCCGTTGTCAGACAGCACCAGTGCGGCTGACGCCCCGACAATCCCCAGGCCCAGCCGCTGGGCGGCCTCGACGCGCGTCAGCCGCCAGTTCTCCCACAGCATTGCAACGACGGGCGAATGCCTGTTCATGCCGCCTCCACCTGCGGGCGGCTGCGGCCGGCGCGCGCCAGGAAAATCTCTTCGAGCGTGGCATCGCGCGATTCGACGATCTCGCCGCCGCGCGCCAGCACCGAGTGACGGAACCGTTCGATCGATCCGTTGTGCACGACGCTCCAGGTGCGGCCGCTGCCTTCCATCACCAGCGCGGTATCGAGCGCGGGCGGTCGGTCGAAGTGCTCGACGAAGCGCACGCGGCTGCGTCGATAGGCGCCGCGCACGTCGTCGAGTACGCCGCTCAGCGTCACGCGGCCCTGGTGCATCAGGGTCACGTGGTCCGACATCCGTTCCACTTCGTCGAGCAGGTGCGAGGAGAAGATCACCGTGCGGCCGTCATCGGCCACGGCGCGAACGATGGCGTCGAGGATGTCGCGACGGACCACCGCGTCGAGGCCGGAGGAAGGCTCGTCCAGGATCAGCAGCTCGGGACGATGGGCCACCGCCGCGATCAGCCCGGCCTGGGCGCGCATGCCCTTCGAAAGCTCCTTGATCTTCCTGGACGGATCGAGCGCGAACGTCTCGAGCAGTTCGCGCGCATACGACGCATCCCAGGTGGGATGAAAGGCCTGCGTGTAGCGCATCAGCTCGTCGATGCGCATCCACTCCGGCAGCTCGCGTTCCTCGGACAGATAGCCGACGCGACCGAGCACGCCGACCGGATCGCGAACCGGGTCGAGACCGAAGACGCGCACCGAGCCGATCGTTGCACGCAGCAGGCCGAGCAGGTGTTTGAGGAGCGTGGTCTTGCCCGCGCCGTTGGAGCCCACCAGCCCATGGACCTGGCCCGCGGTGGCGCGGAACGACACGCCGTCGAGGGCGGTCTTGTCCCCGAACGATCGCGAAAGGTCGTGGACGTCGACGACTGACTGACTCATGGCTATCGCTCCCTTTCTCTTTTGACTGCTGTCGGCTCGGCGCTGGTCTCGTCCATCGCCGCCCTGCGTTCCCGCACCATGCGGAGAATGTCGCTGGTGGTGAAGTTCAGCTGGTGCGCCTCGGCCAGCAGCGCGTCGATGCGTTGCTCGATCAACCGTCGCCGTTCGCGCAGCGCCAGTTGCGGACGGCCCTCCGAGACGAACGTGCCCGCGCCGCGGCGCTTGTGGACGACACCTGCGATTTCCAGCTCGTGATACGCCTTCACGATGGTGTTCGGCGTCACCTTGAGCTGCAGCGCCAGCGTGCGGATGGGCGGCAGTTCTTCGCCCGGCTGCAGCAGCCCGGAGGCCACCAGGTATTTCACCTGGTTGACGATCTGGCGATAGATCGAGACGCCGTCGGTCAGGTTGATGGTGATGTCCACGGGAAGCGGTCGCGGCTCATTGTATGGGTATACTGATACAATTTTCGACGAGCCGTCAAGCCGCTCCGGCGCTGCGCCGCGCGTTGACTCGACCACAAAGGGAACTGCGCAGCCTTACGGCAGCGGCGCCGTCGACTGACGGACCACCAGCGTCGGTGCGATGCTGCGGCTGTCGGCCGGTTCGCCGCGAATGATCGCCAGCAGGCTGTCGACCAGCAGCGTCGCGGCGACTTTCGTGTCCTGGTGTACGGTCGTCAGCGAGGGATTGGCGAAGCGCGCGGTGGGGATGTCGTCGAATCCGGCGACCGCGACATCCTCGGGAATCTTGAGGCCCCGCTCCTGCAGCGCACGCATCGCGCCGATGGCGATCAGGTCGCTCGCGCAGAAGATTCCGTCGAACGACTGTCTGCGATCGAGCAGCGCACAGACCGCGTCATAGCCCGACTGCTCGGTGGTGAACGCATCGGCCTGCAGGTCGTCCTGCGCTTCGATGCCATGATCCTGCAATGCCTGGCGATAGCCGCGGTAGCGTTCGAAGAATTCGGGATAGTGATCCGAGGCGTGGCCGAGAAAGGCGATGCGACGACGGCCGCAGTCGAGCAGATGCTGCGTCACGTCCCGGCCGCCGGCGAAATTGTCGCAACCGATGGAAATGCCCGGCTGTCCCGGCAGCACCGCGCCCCAGCGCACGAAGTGCGTGCCGCGTTCGACGAGTTGTTCGAGTCGCGCCAGGTATTCGAGATAGTCGCCGTAGCCGAGCAGGATGATGCCGTCGGCCTTGTTGCTGTCCTGGTAGTCCGTGTGCCAGTTGTTGGAAAGCTGCTGGAAGGAGATCAGCAGGTCATAGCCCTTCAGCGCACAGGCGCGCGTGAGCGAACCCAGCATCGACAGGAAGAACGGATTGATCAGCGAATCGTCGAGCGTGGGATCCTCGAAGAACAGCAGCGCCAGCGTGCCGCAGTGCTGCGAGCGCAGGTTCGAGGCGTTCTTGTCGACCTTGTAGTTGAGTTCCCGCGCGATCTGCAGGATGCGCTGGCGGGTTTCCTCGTTGACCGTCGGGCTGCCTCGCAACGCACGGGATACCGTGGGCTGCGAAACGCCCGCCAGGTATGCAATGTCGTGCGATGTTGCCTTGCCCTTCACCCGATCCCCCTTGAGCGCGGCCGGCTTCGCAGGAGCCGTTCGGCGCGGCGCCATCGTACCGCAGCGCCGCGCATGACGTGCTGACTCGTACCATAAGCCCTCACTCGACGCGGCCGGAAAAGGACTAGGCTTCCGGCGAGATGAGTGCGCATCGGCTCGACAATCCGCTGTGGCAGTCGCTGACGTCGCGGCATGCCCGTCTGGCAATCGTCAACGGCCAGGCCGCCCGCTATCCGGCGGACGTGGCGCCGTTCGCGGCGGTGGCGAATGCTGGCGCAGACGCCGGTCGGTGCCTCGGGGACATCGTCGAGCCCGGCGAATCGGTGTTCCTGGTGGGCGTTGCGCCGCCGCTCGATTCGGGCTGGCAGGTGCAGCTGCAGAGCTCGATTGCGCAGATGGTCTGCCACGACCGGATCGAGCCGAAGCCGGGCCCGCAACTGCGGGTGCTGACCGACGCTGACCGCAACGACATGCTCGACCTGACCGCCCGCGTATTTCCCGGTTACTTCCGGCTTCGCACCAACGAGATGGGCCGGTACTTCGGCATCTATGCCGGCACGACGCTGGCCGCCATGGCGGGCGAACGCATGTGCCTGGACGGCCATGTCGAGATCAGTGCGGTGTGCACGCATCCGGATTTCACGAGCCGCGGCTTCGCGGCGCGACTGGTTGCCGAACTCTGCAACGACATCCTGTCGCAGCGCCTCACGCCTTTCCTGCACGTGAGCCGGGAAAACGCGCGGGCCCGCGCGCTGTACGCGAAGCTCGGCTTCGTCGATCGCGCCAGCGTCGGGTTGTGGTCGGTGCGCAGGGAGTAAAGCGAAGAGAATGGCCGCAAAAAGGCGCAAAGATCACAAGGGAGGAATATGACAGGAGAGCTATTCGAGTCTGTTCTGACCTTGTGATCCTTGCGCCTTTTTGCGGCCATTCTCCTATCTCGCGGTCGCTTCGCCATCCCGCTGAACCCCGCGCTCGGCCTCCTCCATGCGCAGTGAGCGGGTGAGTGACTCGCAGCCCGCGTTCCATTCGCTGATCCATCGCGGCAGCGGCGGGGAAGTCATCGAGACGCCGAGTCCGGCCATCAGCTGGCCCGGCGTGACGGCGCCGTTCGGACCCTTGAACAGGCCGCGGATGCCGACGACGCCGACGGCGCGGCCGTTGCGGATGAAGCGGTGTTCGAGAAAGCCCCAGCGTTCGTCCCAGCCGAGCATGCGCGTGTGAATCTCGAAGGCCTGCCAGGCATTCACTTCGCGGCGGAATTTCGCGATCGCGTCGCCGACCACGGGCACGGCGCCGTGCTGGCGTGCGAGCTTGAACAGGCCGGTGCGCATGAACCAGTCGAACCGGCCCAGGTCGGCCAGCGTCAGGTAACGGCCGTTGTTGACGTGCAGGTTGGGATCGAGATCGTTCGGCCAGGCGCGCAGACGCACGCAGCTCGTGTCCAGCAACGGCATGCGCTGTGCGCCGATCAGTCCGGCGCCGACCTTCATCAGTCTGAACCACGGGAACATTTCATCGACTCCGGAATGCGTTCGTTCCTGTAGCGGAGTAGATCAGATCTGCGAGGCGACTTCGCGAACGAGTTCGCGCAGCCACAGGTTCGCCGGATCCTTGTCCTGGACGCGGTGCCATTGCAGCACGTCGGTCAGGGGCGGAATCTCGACGGGCGGCGGCAGCACGCGCAGCGGCAGCAGCGACGCATAGTGCCGGGCCAGGCGCTCGCGCATCAGTGCGATGCGTCGCGTGCCGACGATGAACTGCGGCACGGCATTGAAGTCTGCGGCGATCACTTCGACGCGCCGCGCGAAACCGAAGCGCGACAGGAACCATTCGTCGACCGCCGGCAGCCGCGTGCGCCCCGGGCGGACGACGACGTGGCCCAGCCCCAGGTATTCCTCGAAGGAGATCGTCGCGCCGATGTCGTCGCGTTCCTGCGCGACCACGCAGACGCAGCGCTCGCCCGGCAGTTCCAGCGACGGGTGATCCGCGAGCGCGTGTTCGCGCGGCAGTACGATGAAGTCGATGTCGCCGCGGTCGAGCGATTCGGCGGCGGCCTCATCCGGCGCGAGGAAGGCGAAGGTGATCGCCGGCGCGCGTTCCGCTGCGCGGCGCACGACTTCGCCGAAGACGATCGACGCCACGTCGTCGGACACCATCAGCGTGAAGCGGCGCCCGGAGGTCTGCGGGTCGAAGGACGATCGCGGCTCGATGGTGGACTGGATCTGCAGCAGCAGTTCGCGCACGGAGGTGCGCAGCGAATCTCCGAGCGCGGTCGGCACCATGCGGCGTCCGACCTGTGCGAGCAGTTCGTCGTGAAAATGCTCGCGCAATCGCGCCAGTGCGCCGCTCATGGCGGACTGACTCAGGTGCAATCGTTCGGCTGCGCGCGTAATGCTCTGTTCCGTCAGCAGGGCATCGAGCGCAACCAGCAGATTCAGATCGAGATGGTGAAAGCGCATCGGTATTCCGCAGCCTTGCGGTACTTGGGCCGATCATAGCAAAGGGACTATTCTCGCCGGCATGCCCGACAGCCTCGTCCTCGGCCCAGCGAAAATCGGCGATGCGCCCGCCATCGCGAACATGTCGCGGCTGCTCATCGAACCGGGACTGCCCTGGCGCTGGACGCCGCGTCGCGTCGCGGCCCACATGAAGGAACGCGAGAATCTGGTCGTCGTCGCCCGCGACGGCCGCTCGCTCGTCGGCTTCGCGATGGCGCAGTTCGGTACGGACGCCGTGCATCTCACCCTCATTGGCGTGGCCGCCGATCGCCGTCGCAGCGGCATCGGCCGCCAGCTGCTCGCCTGGGTCGAAGACAGCGCGATGGTCGCCGGCATCTTTCGCATGAATCTCGAAGTACGCGCCGGCAACCGCGAAGCCCGCAGTTTCTACTCGCGTCTCGGCTACAAGGAAAACGGCCGCGTCACCGGCTACTACAGCGGTATCGAAGATGCGATCCGCCTGACGCGCGACCTGCGGGTCACTGCCAGTTCGTAGAGCCGGATTTCACACAGAGAGGCACAGAGATCACAGAGGTCAAAGAAGAGAAGAAGAATTTTCCACGGGGGACACGGGGAGCACGGGGACGAGAGAAGAAAATTTTCTGTTCCAAACGATTTCCTATCCCCGTGCTCCCCGTGTCCCCATTTCTTCCCCCGTGGAAATATCCTCTTCTTCTCTTCCGATCTCTGTGCTCTCTGTGTGAAATCTCCTGCTGATTCTCAGAGTCTCACCGGATCGAGAATCGACTGATACACCACGTTGAGGAACCGCTCGCGGAAGTCGGTCTGGTTCGGCATGAGCTGGATCATGAGCACGATCGTCAGGTGCGCCTGCGGATCGACTCGATACAGCGAGCCGTAGGCGCCGCCCCAGCCGAAGTTGCCGGGCGCCGCGAGATCCGCGGCGCCGAAAGTTTCGACCGTGTCGAAGGCCAGGCCGAAGCCCTGGCCCGGCGTGCGATACAGGGCGCCGATCTGATTCGTGCGCATCAACGCCACGCTGCGCGGCGAGAGGAGGCGCGTGCCGTCGAGTGCGCCGTCGTTGCGGATCATTTCCAGGAAGCGGCCGTAGTCGTTGGCCGTGGAGACGAGTCCGGCGCCGCCCGCGAAGCTGCGTCGCGGACCGTCGACATAGTGGCCCTGGCCCTTCGATCCTTCAGGGGCGCGCACGATGAATCCGTCGGCGCCCGATCCATAGAGCGTGGCGAGTCGTCCGGCCTGCTCGCGCGGCACGAAGAAGAACGTGTCCTTCATGCCCAGCGGATCGGTGATGCGCGTGCGGATGAATCGATCGAGCGGCATGCCGGCAGCACGTTCGACGACGCAGCCGAGTACATCCGTGTTGTAGCCGTAGACCCAGGCTTCGCCGGGCTGCGAGACGAAGGGCAGGGTGCCGAGGCGGGCCATGGTGTCGCAGATGGGTTCGTCCTTGTCGGCGGTGTACCAGCCGTTGCCTGCGGCGGGGCCGAGTCCTTTCGCTTCGTACTGTGCGGCGATCGTGGGCTCGCGACCGTAGGAAATGCCCGCGGTGTGGGTCATGAGGTCGCGGATCGTGATCGGGCGTTTGGCCGGGACGATGCTGACCTTGCCCTGCTCGTCCTGCACGGCGACGGTGGTCTGGGTGAATTCGGGAATGTAGCGACCGACCGGATCGGCGAGCGCCAGCCGGCCTTCTTCCATCAGGATCAGCGCGGCGGTGCTGGTGATCGCCTTCGACTGCGAGGCGATGCGGAACAGCGTGTCGTTCGCCATCGGCTGACGCGATTCCCGGTCGCGCCAGCCCGCGGCGCGGTCGTAGACGGGCTGGCCGTCCTGCAGGATCCGTACGACGGCGCCGGCGATCCGGTTCTCGTCGACGTACTGCTGCAGCAGGCCATCGAGTCGGCGCAGGCGTTCCTGCGAAATTCCGGAGGCAGCCGTCGTTGCGGATCGCGTCGACTCGGCGCGCGGCGCCGCTGCAGAACAGGCCGAGAGAAACAGGATCAGGCCGGCGAAGGCGGCGAAACGAAGCGGACGCATCGGGATCCCCCAGAGTTGGATATGCGCGAAGGCCCGCATGATACAGGCCGCGATGGGCCCTGCCAATGCCGCCGATATTCCGATTTATACAATCCGCCGGGTGCCGTATCGTCCAGGCTGCGCTTTTCCAGCGTGAAGCTGCGGCGAGACAGAACAATGAAAAAGCTCCTGTGGGGATTGCTCATCGTGGTCGTGCTGGCCGCCGTTGCCGCCTACCACTATCGGGACGTGATCGTCCTGATGCGTGAATTCAGCGCGCTGCAGCCGCAGCATGCTTTCGATCAGGAAGCGCCGGCGGATGCACCGGACTATTCGCTACCGGCGAACTGGGCCGCATTGCCGGATCGCGCCGATGACGCCGACGTGGTTCCCGATGCGAGCATCGAAGATCGTCAGGCCACCGCGGCGGTCGACGTGTTCTTCGTGCATCCGACGACCTACTACAGCCCGGCGCACTGGAATCAGCCCCTGGGCGACGTCGCCGCGGACCGGTTCACCGATCTGTTCGTGCTGCGCAATCAGGCGTCGGCCTTCAACGGCTGCTGCCGCGTCTATGCGCCGCGCTATCGGCAGGCCACCGTCTACTCGTTCGTCGATCGCGGCAGCGACGGCCAGGCGGCACTGGCGCTCGCTTACGACGATGTGGAGCGCGCGTTCGACTACTTCATCGAGCACTACAACCAGCAGCGCCCGTTCATCGTCGCCGGACACAGCCAGGGTGCGACGCATCTGCGGCGCCTGCTGGAGCGTCGCATCACCGGCACGGAACTCGTGCAGCGACTGGTCGCGGCGTATCCGGTCGGATTCACGATCGATGCGGAGGAATACCGCAAGGCCGTGCCCGACATTCCCGTCTGCGCGAGCCCGACGCAGACGGCGTGCGTTGCAACCTGGAACAGCGTCGGACCCGACGTCCGTCCATTCGAGGACACGAGCGGCGATCTGTGCGTGAATCCGCTGTCGTGGAGCACGGATGGAGAGCGGGCGGATTTCGCGCTGAACCTCGGCGGCGTGACGTTCAATCGCCGCTTCGGTACCCGTGTCGAGTCGCTGCAGGAAGGGCCGGCATTCCAGCCGCGGATCGAAGCCGGCGTCGCCGATGCACAGTGCCGCGACGGGCTGCTGTGGGTGAGCGGGATCCGCTCGGAGAATTTCGCGTCACGCCCGATGGGGCGCGGCAACTACCACATCTACGATTTCAGCCTGTTCTATATGAATGTGCGTCAGAACGCCGCAGCGCGCGCTGCGCAGTTCGTTGCGGACCGGGCGGCATCGCAATGACAGGGAAGCCCGGCCTTTCTTCCTGTGGGTCAGGCTTCAGCCTGACTCCGAAAAGAGGCCGGCTAAAGCCGGCCCCACAGGCAGAGTCCGTGTCACACGACACCCCAAGCCCTCCCAACAAGGCATCCGACAAATGACTGCCGATCTCGCTGGCCGCAAACCGCTGGCCTTCATTTTCGTGACGCGACTGATCGATGCCATCGGCTTCGGCATCGTCATGCCGGTGCTGCCGCAGCTGCTGCTGAGCATGGGCGCGCCGGACATCGCTGCGGCGACGCGCATCGGCGGCTATCTGCTCGTGACGTATGCAGTGCTGCAGTTTTTCTGCGGGCCGATCGTCGGCAATCTCAGCGACCGCTTCGGCCGCCGGCCCGTCATTCTGGTTTCGCTGTTCGCCTACGGCGTCGACTACGCGCTGATGGGGTTCGCACCGTCGATCTTCTGGCTGTTCATCGGCCGCATGATCGCGGGCATCGCCGGCGCGGTGTACGTGCCCGCGAGCGCCTTCGTCGCCGACGTCACGCCGCCCGAAAAACGCGCGCACGCTTTCGGTCTCGTGAGTTCGGCCTTCGGGCTCGGTTTCATCCTCGGGCCCGGCATCGGCGGACTGCTCGGCGAACTGGGGCCGCGTGCACCGTTCTTCGCGGCCGCGGCACTCGCCGGCGCCAATTTCCTGTTCGGCGTATTCGTGCTGCCGGAATCGCTGCCGCGCGAACGGCGCCGCGCGTTCGACTGGCGTCGCGCCAATCCGCTCGGTGTCGCCGCGCTGTTGAAACATCATCCGGCCGTGCTGGTGTACGCGCTGGCGATGACGGCCTATTTCCTGGGCAACAACGTCTATCCGAGCACCTGGGCTTTCTTCATGACGGCGAAGTTCGACTGGTCGCCCGGCATGATCGGCCTGTCGCTGATGGCCACGGGCGTGACGATGGCGGTCGTGCAGGCGACGCTGACCGGACGCATGACGGCCCTGCTCGGCGGCGAACGCGCTGCGCTGCTCGGATTGTCGCTCGCCGCCGCGTCCGCTCTGGGTTATGCGCTGGTGCCCGCGGCGTGGATGGTGTTCGTCGTCATTCTCTTCGGCGCGCTGCAGGCGATCACGTATCCCTCGCTGAACGCGCTCATGTCGCGACAGATTCCCGCGGACGCGCAGGGCGAACTGCAGGGCGGCCTGGCCTCGCTCACGAGCATCGCGAACGTCGCCGGGCCGTTGCTCATGACCCAGACGCTCGGGTACTTCACGTCCGTGAACGCGCCGGCGCATTTCCCGGGTGCGGCGTTCGTGCTGGCGGCGGCGATCAATACGGTGGGGGCGGTGTTGATCTTTTCGCAGATGCGCAGAGGGAGGGAGGAGCTTTAGCCGGCCTCTGACTGTAGGTCAGGCTTTAGCCTGACATCTTCCAGAGGCCGGCTAAAGCCGGCCCCACAGGAAGAAAAAATCAGCCGCGAATCAGAACTGCTGCGTGAAGCCGATGAAGCCCTGCCGGCCGAGCGTGTCGTACGTCGGGTAGGCGTTCGGGCCGCCGGTGCCGGAGATGTTGGTCGAGATCAGCGGCGGATCCTTGTCGAGGATGTTGTTGATGCCGACGCGCAGCGTCGAACCCGTGCCGAAGCGCCACAGCGCCGAGAGGTCGAAGTAGCTGACCGACGGCATGTGGGCATTGAACTCATCGAAGCCGCCATCGGGGTTGAGGTCCGGATCGGACTGGTTGGCGTCGAGGCTGGTGCCTTCGATGAAGCGCCAGTTGAGCGACACGTCCAGATCCCATGGCGTCTGCCAGCTCACGCGCAGGTTGTGACGCCACCGGGGCGTGATGGTCTGGCAGATCGTGCCGAACAGGCCGACGCAGTCGTAGCTCTGATCGTTTTCCGGCAGCGGCGTGTTCACCGCTTCCATGATGTACGCGCCGTTCAGCGCGAAGGCGAGTCCGCCGAACGAATCGCCGATCGGCAGCGTGTAGCTGATCTGCGTGTCGATGCCCTTCAGCGTGGCTTCGCCGATGTTCACGCCCGTCTGCAGGATGTAACCGCCCGTGGCGACGCTGGCGCCGGTGAGGGCGCCCGCTGGCGTGCGGACGATCTGGCTGCAGAACGTGGGATCGCCGGTGTTGAGGCATTGTTCGAACAGGAAGGTGCCGGAGATCGCGCCGACGGCATCGGTGAGTTCGATGCTGTAGTAGTCGACGCTCGCGACCAGGCCGAGACTCGACGGTGCCCACGTGAGACCCACCGAGTAGGTGTCGGCCTGTTCGGGCTCGAGATCGGGATTGCCGCCCGTCACCTGGCCGCACTGGTTCGACACGCACTGCGGGATCGTGTTGGTCGTGCCGCCGTTGCCGTACTGCGCCGCCGTCACGCCGGTACGAATGCAGTCTTCCAGCGAGCGGGTGGCGGGCGAGCCGTCGAGCTGGCGTGCGCACGGATCGACGCCGAGGAAGCTCTGCTGGCCATAGTTCTGCGGATTGAACAGCTCGATGATGTTCGGCGCGCGGATGGCGTGCTGATACGAACCGCGGAATCGCAGGTCGCGGATCGGCGCGTACTGCAGCTCCAGCTTGTAGGTGTCGGTCGTGCCCGCGGTCGAATAATCGGAGTAGCGGTAGCCGCCGTCGAAGATCAGGTCGTAGATGCCCGGGCGATCCTGGATCAGCGGCACGCGGATTTCCGTGAACGCTTCCCGCACGTCGTAGCCGTCGTCGATTGAGACCGAGGCGCCGGAGAAGCCGGCGAGATTGCCCGAGAGTTCCGCGGCATCCGGCTTGAAGTACAGATCCTCGGAACGGTACTCGACGCCCACGTTGACGCCGACGCCGGTATTCGCCGTCGGCAGCTGGATGCCGTAGGCGCCGAGATCGCCGGTGACGTCCGCATGCGCGATCTTCTGCGTCACCGTGCCATAGGCCGTGCCGTCGGTGTACAGATAGGCGAGCTGGTCGGGCGTCACGCCGCCGTCGCGGAAGATGTTGAACGGCACGCAGCCCGCATTGCCGCTGATGCACTCCGGTGCGTCGGCGGTGCCGGTCACCTGCAGCGCGTCGGCGATCGAAGCGAAGTTGAGGTAGTTGGTGTTCGAGTTGTAAAGCGAGGTGTAGTAGTACTGGCCGTAGGCATCGTAGTGCCACGCGTCGCCCAGGTCGCCGCGCGTGCCGAGAACGACGCGATAGTTGTCGTGCTCGAAGTCGGCGATGCGACCGCCGCCTTCGATGTTGCGGCGGCCGATGTTGACGTCCGCGTTCGCCGAGCCGGGATTCGCCGTATCCGCGGCAATCTGCGCCGGCGTGCACAGGATCGAACGCTGCTGTGCGCTCAGCAGCGGGTTGCTGCAGTTGATCGAATAGAAGCCGGAAGGGTGGTAGGGATTGGAGCCTTCGAACAGGCCCGAGGGCGCGATTTCGACGCGCGTGCGGTCGTTCATGAAGTTGAACTCCACGTACGGCTCGAAATAGTCGTTCAGGGACACGTGCGCCATGAAGCCGCCCATGTAGCGCTCGTTGTCGCGATACATGTTGACGTACGGATTCGAGTTGAACTCCGCCGGCGGCGTGGTGTTCTGTCCGACGGCCCAGGGCACGAACTGATCGCCGACGACGGCGTATTGCGTGCCGGCGAGCGTGAAGCGGTTCGAGTTCGCCGAGCCGGCGCAGCGCGGCGTACCGGCCGAAGTCAGGCTGAGCTGGCAGCCGGCGAAGTCGATGTCCGCACCGGTGATCGGCTCGGCCGTGCGATACGACAGGTAGCCCGTCACGTTGCCGCGGCCATCGGCGATGTTGGAGCCGGCAGCGATCGAGACGGTGAAGGTCTCGCCATCCGTCGTACTGCCTTCCCTGAGCCGGATGCCGGCCTGGTCCGCCAGGTTCTGCATGAAGCCGTTGTCGTTGTCGCGCTGGTAGATGCCGTACTGCGCATCCAGCGACAGGCCTTCGAAGTCCTTCTTCATGATGAAGTTGACGACGCCGGCGATGGCATCGGAGCCATACACCGCGGAGGCGCCGCCGGTCACCACGTCGACGCGTTCGACCAGCGCCATCGGAATCTGGTCGAGATTGGCCGAGGGATTCGGATTGCCGGTGTTGGCGTCGGCGCTGCCGAGCCGCTTGCCATCGACCAGCACCAGCGTGCGCTGCGGGCCGATGCCGCGCAGGTTCACGGTGGTCATGCCGCCGGGCGTGCTGAGGGAATTCGAGGTGTTGGAAAAGTCCACCTGCGAGTTCTGGATCACCTGCGGCAGCTGGTTCAGCACCTCGCTGACATCGGTCTTGCCGAGCTGCTGCATTTCCTTCGAGGTCACGACCTGCACCGGACTCGTGCTGGTGAGGTTCGGCGCGGCGATGCGCGAACCGGTCACGACCACTTCCTGAATGTTCTCTGTCTGCGCGAATGCCGGGGGTGCGGCTGCGCCGGCCAGCATCGCGCAGATGCCGGCGCGCCGCAGTAGATTGCTTATCGACATGTCGTTTCTCCTGCGTTTTGGTTGTGTGCGCAGGAGCCCGGGACGATTCGCGCTCCTGCACGTCAGGCGAACAGGGCGCGCTGCATGCGCCATGCGGCCGACTGGCGTGGCGCGGAACGTACAGCGGCTATCGCGCGGCGATGGCGCAAGGGTTGCTCATTCAACAGGAGGAGAAAATTTCCGCGACGGCTGCGACAGGAGACGTTCCCGATGAATCGCAGATTGCGAAATGTCGTGCGTGTGCCACGCTGAATCGTGTTCGCCGCAACGGCGGTGGCTTGTATACCTTCGTTGCGACGAATTGGCGCAACACGAATGGACAAACCGAGGCGGCGATGGGGTGGGAGGGCCAAGGTGGGGGCCTGCGCGGCCCCGTTCCGGGAGCGAATCGCCGCACCTATATACTGTCGGCCCCGACGACCGACGGCGACCCTCACCGCATGAAGATCTATTCCTGGAACGTCAATGGCATTCGCGCCGTCCTCAAGAAGGGCACTTTTCAGACCTTCCTGCAGGCGCATCAGCCCGACATCCTGTGTCTGCAGGAGACCAAGGCCGAGCGCGGCCAGATCGAGATCGATCTGCCGGGCTACCACGAGTACTGGAATTCGGCGGTCAAGAAGGGCTACTCCGGCACGGCGATCTTCGCGAAGCAGGAGCCGCTGTCGGTGGTCAACGGCTTTCCGAAGGAATTCGCGAAGCGTTTCAGGTTCGCGGACGAACTGCAGCGCGACAGTGCCGAAGAAGGTCGCGTCATCACCGCGGAGTTCGACAGGTTCTTCGTCGTGACCGTGTACACGCCGAACGCGAAGGACGATCTCAGTCGCCTGCCGCTGCGTCACAAACACTGGGATCCGGCCTTCCTTGCGTACTGCCAGCAGCTCGAAAAGAAAAAGCCGGTGGTCTTCTGCGGCGACCTCAATGTCGCGCACACCGAACTCGATCTCGCCAATCCCAAACCGAATCGCGGCAAGAAAGGCTTTACGCTCGAGGAGCGCGAAGGCTTCCAGAATTTCGTCGATGCCGGCTTCGTCGATACGTTCCGGCTGTTCACGCAGGGCAACGGTCACTACACCTGGTGGAGCGTCTTCTCCGGCGCGCGCGCCCGCAACGTGGGATGGAGAATCGACTACGTGCTGGTGTCGGCGGCGCTGCGCAAGTCGGTGAAGGCCGCGGAGATCCATGCCGACGTGATGGGCAGCGATCATTGCCCGGTGAGCATCACGCTGGGCAGGCTCTGAGCACGCGTTCTACGGCCGATGCGGAATGACATCGGTCTGTGAACTGGATCTCGTTCCGCAGTCGGCGGTGTTGAGCGTATTGCGCACCGCGGCGGAGCCGGTGCCGGGGCGCGTGCCGATACTGGCGGCATGTCCACCGGTACCACCAGATCCGCGTCCGAACTCCTGACGACGCAGCAGTTCGAGCTCGCGCGCTTCGACGACTATTCCCGGCAGGGACAGTTGCTGGCGATCGCCGTGCACGGCCTGTTTGCCGTCTTCGGCCTGCTGATCGGTGCGCCGCAGCTCACGTTGCTGCAACTCGTGAGCATCGCGGTTTACGCGGTGAGTTTCGCCATCGCCAGGCGGCGCATGCTCTGGCTGCAGACCAGCCTGGTCTATCTCGATCTGCTGGTGCATTCGACCCTGGCGGGATGGATCGTCGGTGTGGAGGCGGGCTTCCAGTACTACTCCTGGATCCTGCTGCCGCTGGTGTTTACCAACGTGCATCGCACCCTGCGGTCGAAAGTGATCACGGCGGCGCTGCTGTCGGTCGTGTTCGTCGTCATCGACCTGTGGCTGCGGCATGCGCAGCCGCTGGTCGCGATCGAGCCGGCCGCACTGGCCGCGCTGCGCTACTTCAATATCGGCTGCTATCTGCTGGCGCTCGGCATGGCCTCCTACGCGCATGGCAAGACGGCGCGCGAACTGCAGGAGCGGCTGCGTTCGGCGGCTGGCACCGATTCGCTGACCGCTCTCATGAACCGTCGTCGCATGTCGGAACGACTGGTCGAGGAGGTGGCGCGCGCACGGCGCAAGGGCGATGCGCTCTCGCTCATGCTGCTGGACATCGATCGGTTCAAGACCATCAACGACGAGCACGGCCATGCGCAGGGCGATCGCGTCATCGCGCATGTCGCGGACGTCCTGCGCACGGGCGTGCGTCAGGTGGACATGGTTTCGCGCTGGGGCGGCGAAGAATTCCTGATCCTGCTGCCCGATACCGACGTCCAGGCCGCCGCCGAACTCGCCGAGCGCATCCGGCGTCAGGTCACGCTGAAGGTTCATCGCGTGGAAGGCGTGGAGTCGCGGGTCACCATCACCGCGGGCATCGCGACGCTGCGACCGCGGGAATCGATCGAGGCCACGATTCACCGCGCCGACGTGGCGTTGTACGAAGGCAAGCGCGCGGGACGTGATCGCGTCGTCGTTAGTGAAGGTGATCTGGATGTAGAACTGCGGGTAGCGGCACAGGGATAGCCGTTGGGTCCGCTTCTGTAGGTCAGGCTTCAGCCTGACTTCCGAAAAGAGGCCGGCTTCAGCCCAATGGCACTGCATTAAGGGCCAGATGATCGAGATGAGGTCGAATCGAGCGTCCCTTCCTCCGCGCAGCGGGGAGGAGGCGCGCGAAGCGAGCCGGAGATCCCCCAGCGAGGGGAGAAGGACAGGATGGGGGCGTCGAACCAAGCCGCGCAGTTTGCGTTGATGCCCCACCCTAACCCTCCCCCGCTACGCGGAGGAGGGGATCAGACCAGAGGCGATCAACGCAGAAAAATCCTCAATGCAGTGCCATTGGGCTAAAGCCGGCCCCACAGCAAGAAAGTCATCTCAACCTGTCGATCAGCGCCATCGCCGCCGCCGGGGCGCGTTCCTTCGCGCCGTTGATGAAATAGATGAACACATCGCGCGGCTTGCCCTTCGCCGCGCTGGAAATTTTTTCGACGCGCGGCAGATCATCCGGTTCGTCGCCGCGCGCCCAGAGGCAGGCGCGCTGTGCCCAGCGATCGATCTCGGCAGGTGGATAGCCCGTGACTTCGGTGGTCACGCTGCGTCGCAATCGGGCGTAGATGAAGTCACCCGTCGCATCCGCGAAGCCCGGATAGGTTTCATCGTCCTCGAGCACGACGCTCACGTTGCGGGCACGCGCAATCGAGAGGAATTCCTCGCAGGCGAAACTTGCATGTCGCACTTCGAGCGCGTGACGCAGCTGCAATGACCCGACGTCAGGCGGCAGCAGTTCGAGAAACGCGCGCAGATCGTCTGCATCGAAGACATGTTTCGGTTCGAGCTGCCAGAGAATCGGCCCCAGCTTGCGGCCGAGTTCGGTCACGCCGCTGTCGAGAAAGCGCTGCACGTGCGGTCCGGCGTCGGCCAGCGCCTTGCGCTGCGCGATGAAGCGCGGCGCCTTCACCGAGAACATGAATTCATCGGGCGTTGCATCGCGCCATCGGGCGAACACTTCCGCTTTCTGCAGTCGATAGAAGGTGCTGTTGATCTCGATCGCAGTGACCTTGCGGCTCGCGTAGTCGAGTTCGTCTTTCTTGCCGATTTGCGGCGGATAGAACGTCTCGCGCCACGGTTCGTAATTCCAGCCGCCGATGCCGACACGGATGCGTCCGGTGTTGCTCATGCTCGCGGATTTCCTCTGCAGTACTTTTTCCGACGCATCGAGTCGTCGCCGCGCCGCGTATGTAAAAGCCGGGGTTACGTGTGCAGCGATCGCGGCACAGAGTAACTGCTCTGCTGCATCGGCGCAGACAGATCCGCGCATCCGCGGCACCGCAGCGTCGCGGATGCCCTGACCGGAGGGAGCATCATGTCGTTACGGAATGGCTGGCGGGCAGGAGCCATCGCCGCCGCGTCGTGTCTCGTCGTGTCCGTTCATGCTGGCGCACAACAGACGGAATCGGATTCCCTGTTCGGCGTCGAAGAAATCATCGTCACCGGCACGGCCGTGTCGGAGCGAACCAAGTTCGATTCGAGCGTCGCCATTTCCACCTTCGACGCCGATGCCATCGCGCAGCAGGCGCCCGCGAGTTCGGCCGATCTCATTTCATCGGTGCCCGGATTCTGGGTCGAGTCCACCTCGGGCACCACGCAGGGCAACGTGTTCGCACGCGGCATCATCCAGGACGGCGGCTATCGCTATGTCGCGCTGATGGAAGACGGCATTCCGATCTATCCGGTGTTCGAGCTGTCCTTCTACAACCCCGATCAGTTCGTGCGTGTCGATGAAACCATCGACCGGGTCGAAGCCCTGCGCGGCGGCACGGCGCCGATCTTCACGCCCGGCGCCATCGGCGGCACGATCAATTTCGTCACGCGCTCGCCCGGCGAAGTGGCGGAGGGTCTCGTCAAGGTCGGCATCAGCGACTATGGAATGTATCGCGGCGATTTTTCATACGCGACGCCGCTGGGCAACGACTGGGGTGTGGCGCTCGGCGGCTACTACCGCAGCTCCGACGGCATTCGCGATCCCGGCTACACCGCGGATGAGGGCGGCCAGATCCGCGCCAAGCTGCTGCGGCGTTTCGAGACCGGCGAACTGGAGTTCTTCGCCAAGTACATCAACGATCGTTCGCTGTTTGCGGTGCCGATTCCATTGCAGGGCAATCCGTCCGATCCCGATGCCATCAACGGCCAGGATGCCGGAACCTATTCGCTGCACAGCGCCGATCTGGCGCGTGCCGGCCTGCCGGTCTCCGCAGAGGAAGTCGGCCTGCGCGGGTCGAGCCTCGAAAACGGCATTCATCCGGATCTCGCCACCGGCGGCTTCCGCTTCAAGTGGCAGATGAATGACACCGTGACCTTCACCAATCTGGCGCGCTACACCGACGGCAGCGTGCGCTTCGACGGCATTTTTCCCGGCGATGCGCCCGTCAGCGGCGTGGAGTTCGCGGCCGATGCGGGCGTCGCGCCGAACTACAGCTATCTCGACGGCAGCGGCAGCTACGATGCCGCGCAGTTCGTGCAGAACCACGGCCACTGGGTCGTGAACAAGGAATACGAGGCGTTCCAGGACGACATCCGTGTCACGTTCGAACTCGGCGCGAACAACCTGACGCTCGGGGCCTACTACGCCGACTACTCGATGGCCGATCGCTGGAGTCTCGGCAACCTGATGCTGATGGACGTGCGCAGCCGGCCGCGACGATTGTCATTGCCTGGCGTGACCGATCCCGAGGGCTTCACGCAATACTCGACCTTCAATCTGTTTGCCGACTACGACGCGACGGAATGGTCGCTGTACCTGTCGGACGAATGGCAGGCCACCGACAGGCTGCGCATCGACGTCGGCGTGCGTTACGACAGCGAGGACATCGATACCTCGATCAGCAACGCGACGACGGTCGATCTCGATGGCAACCCGACAACGACCTACGACATCGCCTCGCAGGCCGGCACCGGCCGCACCCGCGACAGTCACGACTTCGATGCAACCGGCTGGTCGATCGGCTTCAACTACGAGTTCACGGACGATCAGGCGATCTTCGGCCACTACACGGAGGCCGCGAAGCTCCCGCACTTCGACGACGTGCGCAACGGCGTGCTGGAAGAAGACAACGTGGAGAACGTCGAGCTCGGCTACAAGGTGTCGCTGCGCTCGCTGGCCATGTTCGCGACGCTGTTCCAGACCGAGTTCGACAACGTGCCGTTCCAGGACATCCTGGCGAATGGCCAGACCGTCGTGCGTCGCGCCAAGACCAAGACGCGCGGCATCGAACTGGAGGGCGAATGGATGCCGGTGGAGTCGCTGGACATCCGCTTCAACGTCACCTGGCAGCAGCCGGAGTACGAGGATTTTTCGGGTTCCGTCATCGACAACACCGGCAATACGATCCGCCGCATTCCGGAAGTCATGGGTCGGCTCACGCCGACCTGGCATTTCATGGACGATCGCGGGCGCGCGTACCTGACCTGGACGTATGTGGGCAAGCGCTATGCGAACGACGAGAACACCATCGTGCTGCCGTCCTACAACAAGCTGGATGCCGGCGTGATGTTCGACATCACCGAGCAGTTCAGCGTGCAGGTGGCCGGCGACAATCTCACCGACGAGGTCGGTCTCACCGAAGGCAACCCGCGTACGGACGTGGGTGCGGGCGGCATCGGTGTCGTCTACATGGCGCGACCGCTGTTCGGCCGCTCGTTCATGGGGTCGGCGACGTTCAAGTTCTGAGCCGTCGCATGGAATGCTCGCGAATGTGGCCGCGGGGCAACGCGAACGCGCTGCGCGATCGACAGGCAAGGTGTCCATTGCACGTCGGACGGACACTCGATGGTCAGCGGAGCGGACAGCGATTTGCCGCGTCGGAAAAACAAAAGTGTCCGAATGTGTCCGTTACGTTTCAGGTGGTTGCAAGTCTTTCGGCAGTGTGCGATATCGCCGGCGGTGAGGACTGTGTCGAAGCGGGAGCGGCATATGCGTAAGGTAGCGGCACTGGTGTTGATGCTCGGACTGGCAGGCTGGACTCTGGCGGATCGTGAAATCGTGGCGACGGTGGCGAATCGTCTCGATCTGGGTGCCACGCAGTGCAGCCAGATGACGCGCGCCGAGCCGCTCTGTCCTCTCTGCTGAAGCGAGCGTTGTTCGTCATTCCAGCCCCGGCCACGGAGGGGGCTTTCTCCTGACTGTTGCCGGAGCTGTCGTGAAACTCTATTTCAATCCCAGAAGCCGCGCCGTCATCACCCGGTGGATGCTCGACGAGTGCGGCGCCGAATACGAACTCGTTCTCATCGATCTCGAAAAGAAGCAGCAGAAGTCGCCGGAGTTTCTCGCCGTCAATCCGGCCGGCAAGTTGCCGGCGCTCGTCGATGGGACGACGAAGGTGTTCGAGAACGCGGCCATCGGTCTCTATCTCGGCGACAGGTTTCCGCAGGCGAAGCTCGCCCCCGCGATCGGCTCGCCGGATCGCGGACGTTATCTGTCGCTGATGGTGTATTCGACCTCGCAGCTCGAACCGGCGATGGGCGATGCACTGTTGAAGATGGAAACGCCGTCGTCGCGCGGCTGGACGAATTTCGACACCGCGAAGGACGTACTGGAACGCGAACTCGGCGAGGGGCCGTATCTGTTCGGCGAGCAGTTCACGATGGCCGACATCATGAACGGTTCGATGTTCCTGTGGGCGCGGCTGTGGGGAACGCGAACCGAACGGCCGGCGCTGGAGGCGTGGCTGGATCGCCTGGCGGCGCGGCCGCAGGCGATGAAGTTCTGAAGTCGTCTGCTGCCTCTTCTCCTCCTGTGGGGCCGGCTTCAGCCGGCCTT
>NZ_DAINNK010000048.1:0-41845 GCF_036735925.1 Povalibacter sp. | reverse complement strand
GTACGGATTTTCGCCCGTGGTCCCGGGATCGCGCGCCGACCCTGCTACCGTCGTCGAGTTGAAATAGTTGTACGTTGCAGCCGCACCGGTCGAACTCGTCTGATCAAGCGTCTCATCTGGTGTTGCCGGCTGTCCGGCCGTGCCGTTGTCCGGTGCCGGCGGCGTGCCCGCCGACTGACTGCAGATGCGTGCGCCGCTCGACAAGACCTTACACTCCCCCGGCTTCACCGCGTCGATACACGCAAACTCGCCATTGACAAACCCGCAATTCTTACCAGCGGGAGAATCACTGGATTTACAAAACTCAACCTCTGCACCCTCAGCACACTGCTCACCGGAATCACCCGGCTCGACCGGAGGATCAATACCCGAATCACACTGCTCCGTCGTGTGCGTCACGGAGAACACGCAAGACAAACCGATGCAGATGCCCGCACCACGTTTCATCTTGCAGTGAGTGATCGGATTGCACGCATTCGATGGCACGCTGGAAGCCACAACGGATGTTGATTCCGTGGTGTTCTCACATTCTTCAATTGGAGGTTCGGTACAGTTCGGACCAACGGCAAAGTAACCCGCGGTCGTGTTGCGATTGAACGGACCGAACGAACCGGACATCGACGTTCCGCTTATAACGCAATTATCGCCCGACAGAGTCGCCGAGCTATAAACAAAAGAATGATCACTAGGCCACGCCAACGGCGCACGAACCGCCCAGCCCGCTGGCCCGACCGCGGCGCAGTGTGCCGCTTTCGCCGCTGTAGTCGGCACACCGTCGCTATAGCCCAGCTCAGATTCCCACTGCGTCACCCCCGACACCACGAAGCGCCAGCCGAATTGATACCAATTGCAGGTCTGCGCGTACACCGGCGCGCTACACACGAAGAGCAACAGCACGGCGACCAGCCGCGAGCGCAGCATCACGACAACACCCGAAGAAACGCCAACAGCGGCCACTGCCCGACATACGACCAATAGAACGCCCCCGACACTCGCGGCACTCCGTCAGCCACACGCGACACCGCCCAGGCAATCGGCAATGCCGCCAACGGAGCAATCGCCGCTTGCGACGCGCAAACACAAGCGAGCGAGATCGCGAGCCACCAGCGGCCGCGATGATCTGCGTACGCCATCGCCGCAGCGACGGCGAACGCGCCGAAGATTCCGAACTCAGCAAAGCCCGACAGCGCGCACGACACGGCAGCGATCAGCAGTGACCACCAGCCACCGCGCAGCGCGCAGAGATACACAACGCACCCGGCGGCCAGCGTGAAAAGCACGTTCAGCGGCATCGCCGGCAACACGAACGCACGAGCGGCCGCCGCGATGACCGTCCAAACAAGCAGACGCTGAATCACGCGCTGCGGGCGGGCGGTCTGCCAGCTCCCCGCCAGGCCGAACGCGAGCGAAAGCGCAAAGAGCGGAAAGACGCTGCGGCCGATCAAAAAGACCCAGAACGGAAAGACATCGAGCACGTACCGATAGACGTGCTCGATCAGCATCGCGCCGAGCGCGAACCACTTCACCGCCTCGATTCCCGTGACGGGAATCAGCGCACTGTTACCAATCGTGGAAGCACGCATACGCGGTCAGTCCTCCGAAAAAGAACATAGTCCAGTAGTACAGCTCGAACACGTTAGGCCCCTCGCATCCGGTCGTACTCTTCTTCGCTCTCCGCATTCATGCCGGGATATGCCTCTGCCATGTATTGATCGTATGCATACACACCGTCATCCCGTTCCGCTTCGCCGCCCGTACCGCACTCCGAACACGAATGCGCACCATGAATGCACGGCTCAGAATCAAACCCATCTTCCGAGTAATTCGCCTCATCCGTACCGAGCGCCGAAAGCACCGTACGCGCGCCAACCCTCACAACGAGCGCAACGGCGATGATTGCCGCAATCGACACGACGGCTTGCGCCGCCGCCTCAAAATCAACCGCCGACAAAATCGCTTCGTACATGGCAGCACCTGCACCGAATCCACGCAGGGGCTGCACCCCTGCACCCGCAACTAAGATTTTTTCGCCTCGCCGGCTTGGCTCAGAGGCGAAACCCTGTTTCGCCAAAGAAGAAGGCGGGACCACGAGCGTCCCGCCTTCTATCGGTCAGCGACCGATCATGCCGAGCACCATGCGCGCGCCCTTCTTGGCGACGAGCGCAACGGCGATCAGCGCCGCGATGGCGACAACCGCCGTGGCGACTTCTTCAAAGTCCACCGCGGAGGTGATGCCGTCATACGTGCCCGCCGGTGTCGCGAACGACAGCACCGGCAGCGCGAGGCCCACACCGGCGAAAGCCAGCTTGGAGCCATAACGACGAGCCTGATTGAGATACTTCACAGCAGCTCTCCAGTTCATCCAGCGACCTCGCGCGCTGTATCGCGTGCCTTGCGGCTCCCATCACTTGAGCATCTTCAGCACGGTTTTCGCGCCGTAGCCGATTGCCCAACCGGTGCCGACGAGAATGAACCCGGCGGCGAACGCACCCGACAGCATCAACGGATCGAGCGCGTCGATTGAAAAGGCAGGCGATACTGTCCAGGCGAGCGGCGCCCCGCCCATGTCCTGACACAGCGCTGCGCCGCTGGTGTCAGTGACGATCTCGCCCGGACAGGTCGCCTGAGACATCAGCCCACCTTACGAGCCGCACCGACCGTATCCGCGACGCACGACACCAGCTGCAGCGCGCCCAGCTGCAGATCGCCGTACTGAGACACCGTGAACGACTCCGACCCGACCATGTAGGTACCGACGTTGTACGGTTTGCCCTGATTCACGCGCAGCCTGATCCGACGCGTCTCGCCGTTCGACAGTGTCACCCACCCGACCTGACGCTCTGACGTGAACGACCCGTTTTTCCCATTCACCTGCACCCGCTCAACGGACGCATCCTTCACTTCGACCTTAATCATGTTCCTACCCTCACTGTTGACAACACAAAGCCGTATGCGCCGGCCCCACCATCACGTCTCATTCGAGACCAAAACCACGCATGGCCTGTTTCCACAGCACCAAGCGAACACAACTGTCGTTGGCACTCAGCAACAAGGCTGCCAATTCCTGACCAGTAACGGATGTGCCACCGCGCAACTCGATTCGGATGCAATCCACGGGAAGCAGCAAATACCCGTTTGCACAAACCGCGTGCGGCAGCGCCTTTGCCAACGTACTTAGCAATGTACTTGGCAATTGTTCGAGCTCCCCGACGACTACACCCAACGGAGAAGTCTTTGAGATCAACATTGCCGGGTGTGTCTGATCCGCTTTCATCGCCTACCCCTCCGAGCGCTCGAAACCACAGACGGCGCACCGTCCCGGCCCAATAGAAGCCGTGTACCGCGACGTGCATATGCCACGTCTCCCCGTCCGCGTGCAGCTCAGGCACCGCGACGTATTTCCATCGGTCATCGCCAAAGCGCTTTTTCATCAAGCGCGAGAATCTTGCGAACGCAGCCCAAACATCCTCAGCCGACGAGAACTTGCCGCGCTTGGTCAACGTGATCATGTGATCAGCGTTCAATTGCTGGCACCTGTCGTGACAAGTACGCCGCGAGCGGCGCACATTCGTCTCCGATCTTTCGCCACCCTCCGCGAGCGTCTCGCGCTCTCTGCGCGGGACAGATGGCGAGCCTTCGCAGGTCATCACCTCCGATAAGGCCATCGACGATTTCGCCTGTCTGCGACACGCGGACGAGATGCACGCACGCAGCTCTATCGCACCGGACGCAAATTCCTTGGTCGTTACGTTCCATACGTCAGACCCAAACGAATGACCGGAATACAGCGCCCCGTCGTTAAGTGATCCTTCTTCAAGACTAAGGGCCGCTTCGCGGCCCCCATCCGAGCGGACCGAACGAACAACATCGCGAGCAGCGGCTTCAGCACCGGCACGACGGCCGGCAGCGAGCCCAGCATCAACGAGGCCTGAAGCGTGCTCGCCATACCTCACTCCGCCTGTCTCCGCAGTAGCGAAGGCAACAAAGATTCTTGTTCGGAGAAAGAAGCATGAGGACGGGAACGCCCTTCGCCGTTCCCCCCCAGGGCCCCCCCCTCAAGGAATCGCCACTCCGGGGCTACGCCCCATCGCGCTTCACTCAGAACGAGTGCACGTAACGCCTCATAGCGATCCCACGCCCGTAAAAACTCGCGCTGCGCATCCGCCAGCTCTTGCAATCGCCGATCACTGACCGGGATACCCGGCAGGGTCTGTTGATCGCAAAAAAAAGGCCTCTCCAGACTTACGGAGAGGCCTTCAGGGAGGACTTCAGACACAGCACTGATCGCCATGGGGCGCGACCTTGTGTTAAGACCCACCTACATGTCAAGCGTCGCCTACATCTGTTCGAGCAGCCTACCCCCATGTAGGCTGCACTTGACAAACGTGGAGAACCTTGGAATGCACACGCTAGCCGGCCTTTTCGACATCGCTCGAAAGCACAGCGGAATTCCTTCCGACAACAAGCTAGCGGAGGCTTTGGACGTCGCCCGCGCGCAAATCAGCCAATGGCGTCACGGCACGCACGCCATGAGCGGCGAGCACGCAACGCGACTGGCCGAACTGACGGGACTCTCAGAGGAATACGTCCTGATCTGCATTCTGAACGCCGAAGCGAAGCGCACGGACGAGGAGAGGCGCGTGCTGCGACAGATCGCAGGCAAGATAAAGCGCACGGCAGCGATGCTGGCGGTAGGAACAGCAGCAATCCTAGGGCTTTCACATTCTCCGACTACAAACGCCGCGCCCCCGGCAGTGCACGATGTTTGTATATTATGACAAATTTAGATACATATATATGCCGCTTAGGACTGGGTGTCGGTCCAATGAAAATTCCAGTAACCCTCCCCGAAATTCCGGTAACGCTAACCAAGGCCGCTCAAACACTTGATCGCGCGATTCTAGGTCGTCCGGGACCGGACCGATGTCCGCTGTGAATTGGTATGTCCGACGACGAAGAGCACGATTTGCGCGGCCCGATCAGGACGGGCATGACTCGAAGCAACGTTGCTAACTGCGTCTGAGTTCAGGTGATCGCGACGCGTACCATCTGATGCACTGCTCGGCAGCGATTTTCGCACAAGCTACCAATCGGTCGACTTGGTCGGGTGGACACTCCTTCCCAGTAATCTTGTAATTGGCCTTCGCATGCGCGAGCTGATTTCTGGACGCAGACAGCGCAGCCGCCAACTCGCTAAGCGCATTTCGGCGGTCATCCGCGCTGCTCTTTGGCGTCACCGCTGCGAGCAGTCGAAGGTATCGCGGTGCGTGTGAAGCCATCGGTAGTACATCGCAACAACGCTCGACAGAGAGCTTCAGTGCTTCCGCATCCCGCGTCAGTACGCGATTTTCTTCAAACAACGTCAAAAGCCCATCGAGATAGTCGGCGTTAGGGTTGAGCGCATCGCGGGATAGCAGCCTTTTGCGAAGGTCCTCGTACTGCTTCTCACGGACTACAGTGGCCGAGACATATTCGATGCATTTGACGTAGCTCAGTAGAGTCGCATCCCGATTCATTGCGCCATGTCCGCGATTGAATTCCTGTAGTAGTACGTGCATTCCATGTCCTACGAGCAGAGGCCGCAAACCTGCGGCTCTCGCGGCGAGCGCGTCGATTTCCTCATCCTCTGGATACTCGGCCTCTTCGCTTGGTCTCGGCGCTTCGAAGTACTCAAGGCCGAGACTTGTTTCCAGTTCAAACAGATAGGACTGGATTATGGCCATCGCGGCATCTTGGTCTGCACCCTGCGGATGGATCGCCTCAATAAATATGTCATCCGGCATTAGCGGAGGATGGTACTTGTCGTAGAAGTTATCCTTCAGCACTACGGCCGCGCCGTAGTGAGGTGATGCGCCTCGCAGCCCCACGCGCACCGATACACCAGGCAGCTCAGCGATGGTCGCTGCGCCCAGCTCTCCGCGCTCCGTCGCCTTCTCAGCAAAGGCGATGGAGCGCAGATCCCACGACATCACTCTCAAAACGGTTCGGGTGCGAGAGTGAAACGTAAGCCCGTCGAATGAAGTCTTCGGGTCGGTGACCTCATTGCTCAACTCAATGAACTCGCCAATCGAAAGCGATGCATCGGTGTCACAGTACGGAAAGCCGACTACTACTTCCGACGAATCCGTGACGATTGCATCCGCAAATGCATCGAGCGCGAAATCGTGCGCAATTTCCTCACCATCGAGGAGTACTGTCAGGGCATCAGTGAACTTGAGCAGCGTTGCGCGCAGATTGGTTTCCACCTCCGGGGGATCAAACGTCAACATTACCTTCCTGCCTGAGTGCTTGGGGAGAGCCAACGAGCGCCGCGATCTTCCGAGATGGTTTACTTGAAGAGGAATGTCTGCAGCCAAGGATCGGTGGGCACCGTCTCCGTTTCCTCAAGTCGTTTGGCTCGCAGCAGAATGTTCTGGGCGGTGCGGGCGGTGGTCTCAATATGAGTGTTGGTGTCGCGCGCTACCCAAGTAGTGGCGTTGCCTAAGCCACCCGCGCCAACCGTGCAGTCGCGGATGGAATGTGTCCCCCAGCAGTCTGCAACTTCATTCAACTCTGAAGCCTGCATGACTTCCCGAGCCAGTTCGAAGTAATCTTCCGGTCGCCCCTTGAAAAGAACATGCATTGTGGGTGTGGAAAGACGAACCTTGCTTGGGGCTATCACCGGCCCTACTGGATCAGTCTCACGCGAAAACACGACGCCATAGTCACCCAATGCCGTGGTCTGCAAGCTGCGGTTGTGAACAAGTGACCTCCATATCGACCCTTCCAGCCGAACTATCCGAACAGGGGCTCCACCAATTGTTCTGGGTGATTTTTCCGGGAAGCTCGATAGGCATGCGACGATTCTGCGGAAGGAACGTCCGTCGAGGGCTCCGACCGCCTCGCTGAATATTTCTACGAGGGTATCCAGTGCTCTCTCGTCCTCCGGCATTCCATCTAGGCTCTTGCCGTCCAGGATAAGATCCGTTTGCAGGTCTGGCACTTCGATATGCGACTGCACGGTTGCAATGGCACTCAACAGGTCTTGCGGGTCCCGGAAATCGTCGTACGAAACCCGAATCGCGACACCTCGACGGTCAGTCTGGGCCACTTTGCGAATTGGTCCAAGATAGTCGACTCCGGGACCGCGATCTGCGGGAGGTCCGGTGACAGGAACAGCTGGCAGATGCAGTTGCCTGGCCGTTCGAAATAGGAACTCAACAGGCGATCCAGCGACGACTTCCGCCTGAGGTGGAAAGAGAGAGAAGTCGAAGTAGATTGGATTGGCAGTGCCCCAACCTTCCGACACCTTCACTGCGATGTCGGTCAGCCGCTCCTGAAGTTGCGTGGCAGTTTCAGTGTCCACCCAGGAGATGTCGAGAATAGGCTGTGAGTTCGCCTTTGCGAACGGTGACAAGCGCCCCAATGCCTCAATTTCGCCTGGCTTCGCCCTAAGAATTGGCACATACACCGCCGCCATACTTAGCTCCACTTTATCTCTGGGAACTGTGACCGCACTTGCCCATATCCAACCATCTTGGAGAAGAGCTTGTAGTTGCGCCGCTCGAATCGAATGCGTCCGGCAACAATCGCTGGATGAATCTGATTCTGGGCAGCGACGGACTCAATGTTTTTTTGGGACGGACTGAGATGAGCTCTGCTTCTACGCCATTCGGCGCGAGGAATCAGAATCTCGGCAGCAACCTCATTGGCCTCTTTCTCCATCGGATCGTTCCTCGCTTCCCCCTTCTCTATGTTTTCGTCCGCAATCGCCCTGTTGCTGTTTGGATCCAGATGCTTCCACGCGTGAACGAGTTCGTGCATCAGCGTGAACCAGAAGTTGTCGAGCCGGTCTTCTCGCAGCGTGAGCCCGATCACCGGCGCTCCGTTCTTCCCTAGCATTGCTGCCCCATCAAGCCGGGTGGGCGGTAGGTGCGGCTCTACAACCAACGCAATTCCGCGCTCAGCCAAAAAGTCCATAGCGAGTCTCGGCCCGCGATCCATCCAGCTCAATTTGGCAATGTACGCGAGCGTGTACTCATTCAGGCAAGTGCGATCAAAACGACCGAGAAGATAGGATCGCGCATCAGCGATTTCACGGACACGTGCGATCCACAGCTGAACACGAGTACGGTTGGTTCGAGCGTTGGCCCCAAAGACGACCGTGTGCTTAAGCAGGACTGGGCTGCCGGCCGGAGCAAGAAAGCGCTTGATAAGGTCTGATGCAGACGCGCCCGCCTCGATCCATCCCCGGCTCTTGACCAGGTCCAGCGGTACTTCGTCATCAGAGTATTCGGACGAATCGAGCACCTGCTCCGGCTTCTCTCTGATCAACAGCGCCGCTGGAATACCCAGCTTCTCATGCAATGCACGGATCATTGGAAGCGTAAGCGGACGCTTCCGAGCCAATACTTCCGACGCCCGATTCTTACCACCCAAAATATCGGCAATGTCCTTCTGACGCAGGCCCATCTCCTCCATGCGAAACATGATCGCGTCAATGGGATCAGGCGTGCCGATCTCAAAACGCACCCTTTCGTAATCCTCGACCAGTTTGGCCAACAATTCGAGACGAGATGCCTCGGAGGAATTCGCATCAGGATCACTCGCGGCAAGCTTCTCGATCGCATCGAGGTATTCGCGATACTGCGCCTCAGACTTAATGATTCGAACTTCCAATGAACTTCTACCTTCAGCGCGTGCGTTGTCTGT
This sequence comes from Povalibacter sp., assembly GCF_036735925.1. Lineage (NCBI taxonomy): Bacteria > Pseudomonadati > Pseudomonadota > Gammaproteobacteria > Steroidobacterales > Steroidobacteraceae > Povalibacter > Povalibacter sp. The sequence goes on along the minus strand of NZ_DAINNK010000048.1, from coordinate 33,154 downwards.
TTCGCCGGTCATACTCAGCATGAGTGCCAATCCAGTTGATCACCACAGTCGCCGAGTTGTACGAGACGGTGACTTCCATCCGATACTCGTTGCCCCGGACGTTAAAGATCACAACGTTTCGCTCGAGAATGCTGGCGCTGGCGTAGTGACGCTTGATGTCGTGCGGAGTGCGCCAAGCTGCGCGTTCCGCATCGGCTAACCAGTTCGCTAACCATCGCCGGGCGTCCGCATGTCCTTCCACGAAGGCATGGAGCCGGCTCCGCCCGACGACTTTCATCAAACAGCCTATGATCTGTGTTGACCCGAACAATAACACTAAGTTCCCACGATGGGAACCCGCGTGATATCTTGTTCCCACCCCCCCGATCAGAAGGGTCGCTCCATCCATACCCGATCTCTGACGAGTACGTAGGCAGCAGGACCGGATCGCGCCAATGCCCCCAGTCAAATTTGTCGCGCTTGATCGACGCTTTGTTCCTGTTCGCACCGAGCGAGGCGGCGAGCCGGATGAGTCGCAGGACTATGCGCGCGAGTTGGCCTTGATCGATGATACGTTGGGCTGGAAGGAGCTCCTTGAACGGCGTCGTGTCGTACTCCTAGCAGAAGGCGGATCTGGTAAGTCCACGGAGCTTGAAGAACAAGCTCGGCAGCGCCGGGCAGATGGTGAGTTTGCGTTCTTCGCGACCATTCAGAACGTTGCCCGCGCGGGACTTGATGCTGCGTTCCACGCACAACAGACAGAACTGCACGCATGGCGCGTTTCGAGCAGGCCGGCATGGTTCTTTTTTGACAGCATTGACGAGGCCAAGTCCGCGCAGGTGCGCTTACGCGACGCCCTTGACGCGATCGCGAGCCAATAGATCCGCCGGACCCGTTCGTCGTGCACCCCGCGCACATGGGCCCGATGGATTTGGAGTGGCTCAAAAGAAACGAAGCTGGATTCCGCGCCTACAACGAGCGCGCCGAAGCTTGGCCATTCAAGCCAGACCTGCCACTGTTGCCCGAGGACGATCACGACATAGAGCACCTGCGTCGGCTGCTAACCGCCGGGCAAGATTCACCGCTGGACTCGGAAATGGATTCACTGCTTGCCAAGATCCGCCGGCGCCTACGCGCCGGGAATGAGGCAGACGGGAGCGCAGTCGATCCTCACCTGCAAAGGGATCCGGATGCGCCGTAAAAAGTTCGTCTCAGAGATGGCCTCGATCGCAGAGCGGCTGGATATATGAACCATCGTAAACGTTTCGTGCCACGCGAATCCCCGCGCTATCGTGCGGTCAAATCCAAAGACCACGGCGACCCCGGGCACTTCTCATGGATCGTATTCGACAGCGCCAAGCCTGGCCCGTTCGTTGAGTTCACCTATATCGCCGACTGCATCAGCGCTGGGGATGCTCGGCTCGTGGCCGATGCGCTCAACTCCTACCGTCCACCTGATGCCACTGAAAGCTACATAGCCTCTCTGAAGGCGGCGATCGCGCGCAAAGAAAGGCGTGGGCAATCCAGAGAGCGGAAGCCCTTTGCAGAACAGGCAGGCTGCGACGATGTTCCCTGGCTCGTCCCTTCTGCCTTCGGAGACTGGTTTGAGATGCTCGGCCGTGCACTTGAGGTAGCTCGCAACCTTGGACGTGAGATCGCGATGTTCGAACACCTCTCTCGGGTGTTTGAGCCACATCCGGGCCCCGCAGTAAAAGCAGCACCCCTGCTGGAGTTCGAACGCCAGCCGACGCAAACGAATCAGCTTCTTCATTAGGGCTCCAATGATTGTGGAGCCCCGTATCACCCAGATGTGGGTATCAGAGGGCGAGCTAGTACGGACACAGTCCGACAGCCGCAAATCAATGCCCGGAAACTAGCCGGCATTTGCCGCCAACGCCTTTTTAGCCGAAAGCGACCTCGCACCGCAATTGCCGATCGATGCCACTCTCATCCCTGCGGAGGCCAGTTACCGGAATTTCCGCCACGGTTTGGACATAACTGCTCCAAAATTGGCTAACCCATTGTTCAAGCAACACTTCCAGGGGGAAACGTCCATCGGTCGCTACACGATTCCAAGTGGCTGATTTTAATGGGACGGCGTTACCGTAATTTCGTTGGCATGACAGCTGCCAATCTGCTCTCGGGCGTGCCATTTGAGTTCCGCGCACTTGTGCGGCTCGCGATTGTGAGGCTCGCCCCAGAACGCCCATGAGTTCACATACGTTGCGCACGCGGCCGCCAAACGGAAACGGTACGGGGCGCAACATCTTTCGCAGACACTCGAACGTGCCGTCGCTCGTCCGCGTGGTCGGCGATCGTCGAGCTCGCACTTGCAGATACGTCAGGCATGCGAGCGTCATGCGTTTACTGATCTCCACGGACCAGGGATGCATGAAGAGGAAATTGCCGAGACGTGTTTCGAAGACCTGCCGATCGCTGGCTTGGTTGCTCACGAATGTCTCATCGGGGGATGCGCGTCGGTCTCCCACCGCGCCGTCTGCCGCAGCACGCTTCGTCGGTGGGTCGGTTTTGCACGACTTCATAGAGTGCGCCCGTCTTCCCGCAGTCCGATAGTGGATCTAGCCACAGCGCCTTTATACCCGCCAGAGATTTCCTCGATATTCAACAGTTAGGACAGCGACATCAATTGCGAGATCCGACAGCAGAAAGCTTCTGCGACGCCCATTTTCTGTCTTCTAGGACTGGATCGCAGCCTCAACCACGGCGATCGCCCATTCAGGGACAGCGCTCAACTGCTCAGCATCCGTTGGATCCGGATGGATAAGCTCACCGCTCACCATTTCCATTACCAATACAGGATCTGGGATCGGCTGCCCTGGTGCGACCTGTGCGCTGTTGTCGAAGACCTGCAGGTGTGCGAGGTGCGGCGAAAGATGGATGAGATTCTTCCGGGAGCTATCCCAGCGCTCGCGGATTTTTGATTCGGGGATGTCATGGCCGCCGCTTGCTACTCGCGCCTTCACGCGCTGCAGATGCAACTCCGGCGAGGCAAGCCCGCAGTACCACATGACGACATCGTGTGTTGCGCTCGCTTTCCTGAGAAGCGCGGGAATCGTGTTGGCCCCGAGCGTCGTTTCAAAGGCGAAGTTCCTGCCTGTGGCGATTGCATCCTCCAGTTGCTCACGCCCGAAGTGCCACGCGACTGCATTTGCCTCCTCGAGGGTCAGGCCATGCTTTGTCATCAATTCGCGTGCATGGCTGTCCGGGTTGAACCAGCTCAACCCATGTTCGTGGAGAAGATTGCCGCCCACCGAACTCTTGCCTGCTCCATTCACTCCTGCGAGTACGAAGATGAATGGGCGGGATGCTTGACTCATCAGAAATTTTCACCGGCGATCGGTTTCTTCCTTGCTCTGCCCTTCGACGCCAGCACGCTGCTCAACCGGTCGCGAGCCTTCGGATCATTGAGCGTTGCCAGTCGCGCTTTGAATTGCTCGGAGAGCTGATCGATCTCCGACTTCTCCCGGGCCTGCAATCGGCTGACGAGATCCAGCAGCGACTGATACGTCCCCGCAGTGAGCAGGACCATCTCGACGGTTGAGTGATTGGTGATGGCAAGGGAGCCTTGCGCCTGCACCTGGCGCACGACGTCTCCCCATTTGTTCTTTATATGAGAGGACTTTTGACTCGGTAGCTCATCAATGGCAGTCAGTGGGGCAACCATGGCGGCAAGTCTCGGGTGAGCGGGTATTGCCTAGGACGATGCCATAGAAGGCTATTGAGGACAATATAGTCATTATGACTTCATTGTCTGGCCGGCAGCCGACGGCTGTCGACTCTGGCGTTACCGAAATTCCGGCCCGCGTCTTACCATAATTAATCATAGCTCATTGAATTTGCAGAAAAAAACTGCCACTCCGTTATGAGGCACGGTGGCTACGCAATCCATTGTTTTGTTCGAGTCGTGTTACCGGAATTTTGTTGGCTCGACAGGATTGCTGCTGCTACTACTTTCTTCTTGCCCCGACTGAAGGATCTTCAGTCGTAGATTTCTTCAATTTGCAGCGCGAGATCGATTGAGCGGAGCTCAAGACGGCCACTTCGATGCACGGCCGGCTTCCAGTCCTCGCTGCGCCGAAACACGGTGACCTCGCGCTCATCCTGAGCAACAAGCACGTACTCTTCCAACGTTTCGATCAGTTGGTACTGAACGGCTTTCTCACGACGATCGATCGCTTCTGTCGTAGGCGACAACACCTCGACGATCAGCTTGGGGCTTTCGAGATAGTACTGGTGTTCCGCAGGCACGCAGCTGACCATCACATCCGGATAATAGAATGAGACGTCCATCCCTCGCTTGATCCGAACCTTGACGTCGCTCATGTACGCCCGGCACGGGCCGCCCCGCAGGTGGGCGGTGAACGCAGTAGCCAAGCGCAGCGCAAGTTCATTGTGGCGAACGCTTCCGCCGATCATCGCGAAGATCTCGCCGGCGACGTACTCGTGACGAACCCGTCCGTCCGCCTCCTGCTCCAGATAGGCTTCGACGCTCAGTACGTGGGAAGGAGTTCGAGCCATTGGATTGATGCTACCTGAACTCTCGCGCCTGAGACCGGCCAAGGCGATTGCGTCCCCTTGCCTGCCCCATCACTCGTGCGGGTACGAAGATGAGGTGTCTCAAAAAAGTCGCACGATGTTTTGGGCCATGTTGCGTGCCTACCTATACTCAGTCTGTGCCCGTTCGGCTTTCAACCCGCGTGAAAGAGGCCAATGTGAACGACAAGCAGCAAGAGTTCGAGAAGTACGATTTCTTCCGCAGCGACCGGTTCGTGAACGATCCGTACGCATACTTCGACTACCTGAGAGAGCAGTCACCGGTACTGCGCGAACCGCATCAGGGCATCGTCATGGTGACGGGTTACGACGAGGCCCTCGAGATCTACAACGACTCCGATCGCTTTTCGTCCTGCATGTCGACTACCGGACCATTTGCGGGCTGCCCTATTCCGCTGCAGGGACATGAAAACGAGGACATTTCCGGGCTGATCGAAGCGCACCGCGACAAGACGCCCTTCAGCGATCAGCTGCCGACCCTGGATCCGCCGAAACACACCGATCACCGGGCGTTGCTGTTGGCCCTCATCACGCCAAAGCGTCTCAAGGAAAACGAGGAGTTCATGTGGACGTTGGCCGATCAACAGATCGATACGTTCATCGCGCGGGGTGAGTGCGAAATCATGGCCGACTTCGCCCAGCCTTTCGCCGTACTCGTCGTCTCCGATCTGCTGGGCGTGCCAGCCGAGGACCGGATTCAGTTCCGCAAGCGACTCATTCGACAGGAACAGGAGCAAGGCGGCGCCGGCGTCGGCGGCGTGGCGGATCGCGAAGTGCACCACTCGCCGCTGGAATGGCTTTACAGCACCTTCTCTGCGTATATCGAAGATCGCCGGCGCCATCCCCGAGGAGACATTCTCTCCGGACTCGCAAAAGCCACGTTTCCCGACAAGTCCGTGCCCACACCTCTCGATGTCGCACGGATCGCCGCCAACCTGTTCGCCGCCGGGCAGGAGACGACGGTGCGGCTGCTCAGCTATGCCTTCCAGGTCGTCGGCGAACGTCCCGATCTCCAGAAACGCCTTCGCGAAGATCGCAATCTCATCCCCAATTTCGTCGAGGAATGCCTGCGTTTCGAGGGCCCCGTCAAGGGCGACTTCCGATTGGCGAAAAAGCCGACGAAGGTCGGCGGCGTCGACATCCCGGCCGGCACCTTCCTGTACATCGCCAACAGCGCCGCCAACCGCGATGCCCGCAAGTTCGAGAACCCCGGGGAGTTCAGGATCGACCGCGAGAACGCCCGTTTGCACGTCGCCTTCGGCCGCGGCCGTCATACCTGCCCCGGCGCGCCGCTGGCGCGGGCCGAAGCGGTCGTCAGTCTCAACCGCATGTTCGATCGGACCCGCGACATTCACATCTCCGAGAAAGTCCACGGACCGCCCGGCGCACGACGTTACGGCTATCTGCCCACGTTCATCCTGCGCGGATTGACTCACCTCGCTCTGGAGTTCGATCCGGTGTCGGGAGAATCAGAATGAAAGTCCGCGTCGATCCGCAGATCTGCGCCGGCTTCGGAGTCTGCCTGGGGCTCAGCCCCGAAGTCTTCGAGCTACACGAAGACGGCTACGCCATCGTGCGGGTCAGCGAGGTGCCGAAGGAACTCGAGGATGCGGTGCGAACGGCGGTCAGGCAGTGCCCGTCGGGCGCGATTTCCCTCGGCGGCGATTCTCCGTAGTCGCTAAGTCGGCTCGATGTTCCGCCCTCGCCCGTCGTATGCGGAGCCTGCGGTCACCCGTCGCGACTTGTATGATGTCGCCGTCCCCACATCGGAATCGTGACCCGTGCGCATCAGGATCTTCATGCGTGGCGCTTCGTTGCTCGGCGCCTGCGTTTCGACGTCGTTTGCCATCGCGTCAGACAATGCGGCGCGATATCTCGAAGAGATCGTCGTGACCGCCACGAAGCGCACCGTCGACGTGCAGCAGCTTCCCCTCGCCGTCTCCGTCGTGACGGCCGACAGCCTCCGCGCGATGCGGATGACGACCATCGACCCGCTGGCGCAGCAGGTCCCGAATCTGGTGGTTTCCGCCGCGGGGAACACGACGCCGTGGGTATTCATGCGCGGCGTCGGCACCAACGACATCAACGCGAACAGCGTGGGCGCCGTCGGCATCTACCAGGACGAGGTGTACATGAACGGCACCGCGACCCAGCTGCAGCAGATGTTCGATCTGGATCGCGTCGAAGTGCCGAAAGGTCCGCAGGGCACGCTCTATGGCCGCAACACCACCGGCGGCGTGATCAGCCTGGTGTCGATGAAGCCGCAAGCGGTCGACAGTGCGAGCGGACGCGTCAGCTACGGCCGGTACGGACAGTTCGACATCGAGGCCGTCGGCAACGCGGCCATCACTGACGCGATGGCGGCACGACTCGCCTTCGTGCGGCGTTCGCGCGAGCCGATCTTCGACAACACCCACGGCACCGGCGATGGCAGCGACATCGACAACTGGGCGGCCCGCGGCGCATTGCGCTACCGGCGCGGCGATCAGGACTGGCTGTTGAGCGTCTACGGCTCGTCTGTCGACGCCAAGGCCACGGAGTTCGACAAATCGCTGATTGCGCAGCATCCGCAGCGCGCCGACGTCGGTACGCCGCGTTCGGAACCGCTGAGCTGGCCCGGACACGAGAAGGTGGACATTCTGGGCAGCACGCTGAACGGCACCCTCGACTTCGACAAAGTTGCGCTGACATCCATCAGCGCCGTGGTGAACAGCCGTCGCGACACGCGGGCCGACATCGATTCGTCGGCGCCCGACTGGCTCGACCAGACGCGCCGCAACGAGGCCACCCAGCTCAGCCAGGAATTCCGGCTGGCATCGCGCACCGACGGTCCGCTGGAATGGGTCGCGGGCGCCTATTTCTTCCGCGAAGATCTCGATGCCACCGTGCTGCTCAAAGCCAGCCAGGCGCTGGGTGTGCCCTCGCTCACGTTCGTGTCCGACACCGAGTATTCGCAGCACGACAGCAGCGCGGCAGCGTTCGGCGATGCGACGTGGCAGACGACCGAGCGACTGTCGCTGTTCCTCGGCGGCCGTTACACGTACGAAGAGAAGGACTTCCGAACGTCGCAGCAGGGCTACTTCAATGCGCCGCTGACCAGCAGTCACCAACGCGAGAGCTGGACGCGGCCGTCCGGCTCCGCGGGTTTCAGTTACACGCTCTCACCGCAGGTGATGGGCTATGGCCGCTACAGCCACGGATTCCGTGCCGGCGGTTTCAATGCGGGCGGCGGCGTGGACGATCCCGCATTCGGCCCGGAGTACGTCGACATGATCGAGGCGGGCGTGAAGAGCACGTTCGCCGATGGGCGCGCACGACTCAACGCGGCGCTGTTCTTCGCCGAATATCGCGACATGCAGGTCTATGCGCTGGTATCGAGTCCTGCCGGCCCGACGACGCAGTACCTGACCAACGCCGCCCGCGCGAGTATCGAAGGCATCGAGATGGATCTGAGCTGGCGTCCCCTCACCCGCCTGCAGATCGACCTGTCGGCGGCCTGGCTCGATGCGCAGTTCGACCGCTATGTCGACAGCTCGAACATCGACCGCGGCGGCAATCGTCTGACGGGCGCACCGGAAACGTCGTGGAGCGCGATCGTGCGCTATGACCAGCCGCTGGCTCGCGGCGCGAAACTCGCAGTAAGCGCCGATGCGAACTATCGCGACGGCTTCTATTTCGATGCCGCCAACACTGCGCGATTCGCGGCGGATGCGCGACATCTCGTCGGCGCACGACTCGCATACGTCAGCGCCGACGAACGATTCAGCGTGGCGCTGTGGGGACGCAATCTGACCGACGAACTCTATTTCGTGCGTGCGACCAGCTTTCTCAACATGGATTCCATCGTCGTCGGCGATCCGCGAACGTATGGGGTCGAGATCGGCGTGAAGCTCTGACGTCCGCGACTTCTTTCGACATCAGGTTCTGTCATCGCGAAACGAACCGCGCGCCCGGGGCTTCAGAAGAACCACATCAGCCCCGTGGCCTTGACGATCTTGTAGAGTCCCCGCTGGTGCCGGGTCGTGTAGCCCTTCATCCCGCCGTGATCCATGGTCTTGCGGCGCAGCTCCAGCCATTCCGGCGTGCCCCATAGATACGACCGCGATTTCAGCCGCTCGAATTCCGCGTTCAGGTCACGATGCAGCGCGTCGCTCTGGAAATAGAACCCGAACTCGTTGTTGAACACGCGCGAGCGGTAGTCGAAGTTGTGGGTGCCGACGAAGCCCGCGCCGTCGACCATGATGAACTTGGCGTGCAGCTTGCCGTAGGACTCGGCGCCGCCGAGTTCGGCCGCGTCGCTGCGCCCGATCTGCCAGATGCGGATGCGCGAATCCATGATCGCCGCGCGCCAGCGTTCGCTGGCGACCAGGTCGGGATTGAACTCTCCCTTCTTCAGGCTCTCGCGCCATTGCGCGGCGAGATCCGGCGGCAATAGCAGGCGCGGCGCCGTGTCCATGTCGATCACTGCCTGTGCCGTGAAGTTGTCGCTCGACAACGCCGAGTTGGTGATGATCTCGACGACGCTTTCCGGATATTCGTCCAGCAGCTTCTTGAGTTCGACCGCGTCGTCGTAGCTGCCCGTGCCCTCCTTCTCGTCGCTCTTCTTGTAGTCGGCGAGGAACAGGTAGGGCGACACGAGTTTCAGGCCCTTCGGCGGCGCTTTCTCGATCGCCAGCTTGGCGACGCGCTGGATCGAATTGATGTTCTCGTTGATGTTCTCGCCGGCACGGCTGACGGCGCCGGAGTTGGTGAGATTGCCCAGTTCGTGCGCCAGCCGCACCTTGGCCTCGCGGAAGCCGCTGTCCAGAAAGGCCGGCATGGCCTGCAGGTGCGGAGCCACCATCGGCAGCGCGGTGACGAATGCCAGACGTTCCTGCATCTGCGCTCGCTGCTTCGCCAGTCCGCCGCGCGCGCCCGCACCCGTTTTCGGCGGTTTCATGAAGCGGTTGCCGGGATTCAGCCACAGCAGCGTGTAGTAATAAGTGGAGACGCTGCCCACCGTCGTTTCGGTGCCGGCGTCCACTGGCGGACGCAGCAGGATCTCCATGTCCTGATAGGCGGTGGGATCGGTGGTGCCATCGTCGTTGATGCCATAGTAGGACACGGACAGGTTGCGGCCGCCGGTCAGCACGACGGCGCGCGCCGGATCCTGGCCGTCGATCACCAGCAGCTTGTCATGCGAGCGCCGGTTGACGCGCCCGAAAATGTTCGAGACCGGATTGACGATCACGACCTGGATCCGCGCCTTGTGCGCCGTGGGTTGCCCTTCTTCATCGAGCAGGAAGCCGGCCTCGTCCGCACAGGTCTGCAGCGCATCGAGTTCGGAATGCGTCGGATGGATCGAACCTGCCGAGTCGATCATCAGCCGCACATCGACGCCGCGCTTCACCGCGTCGCAGAGCGCACCAAGGAAGGCATAGCCTGCAGTATCGCGTTTGAAAATGTAGTAGACGGCGTCGACCGAATAGCGCGCGTGCGCAACGAGCCAGAGCTTGAGCGCCAGCGAATTGACGGAGTCCTCGAACGCCGGACCGATGATTTTCGCGTGCGTGTCGCTGATCGGCACCTGGATCGACTCGCCCACCGCGCCCGGATCGAACGGCACCTGCTCCGGCGGATACCAGGTGCGTTCGTCGTAGATGCGGCCGGTGAAGTCGTTGTGGAAGACCGAGGCCGGAAGCGTGGCGCTTTTCTGGGGCGTGCTGTTGCATGCAGCGACGAGAAACGCTGCGAAGCACAGTCCGCCGCGAAGGAAGGCTGCTTTCATGGATATTCTCTGGTCCGCCCTGCTCGGCCCTCCGTCACGGCTTCCTCTCACTCGCGTTCCAGCTCGACCGTCAGGCCGGTGACCGATGAACTCACCAGCGTCAATTCGAAGTTCGGCGTGTCACCCTGCCGCTTGATCAGCACATCCTCGCCGTCGTCGACCTCGACATGGTAGCCCTTGCCCAATGTCGTCTTCAGCGAGGCGCTGAGCAGGCTCGCCGCGCGATTCTCGGATGTCTTGGCTGGAATCTTCGTTTCCACCTCGATCGGCGTGCCGCCGACGGGCGAGATCCGCAGCACGATGGCGCCATCGGTCTGCGCCGAATGATCCAGTTCGATACGCCACTTGTTGGAGGGCTCTGCGTGAGTGGCCACGGCGAATGCGCTGATGGCCAGCGAGGCCGCGAGGGTGGTTGCTTTGCGGAAGTACGTCTTGCTCATGGGTCTCTCCTGCTCTGGGTTACGACTCGATTCATCGTTCAACGGATTGCGCAGGCCAGAAAGCGCCATCGCACGACCATGGAGGTCATGACACGGGAAGCAGGTGCATGGACCTGAGCGCGTCGAACAGCATCTTGAGCGCGAGCGACACCTGCAGCACGCCCAGCACCGCGCCGAGAATGGCGAGCCCGGTGCCGCCGCGGCGCATGATGGGTCGCGCGAACCACATGACGATCCAGTTGATGAGCATCATGACCGCGAACAGGGCGACGATCGCCACATCCTTCGCGTGATCGGGATTGATGACCAGCAGCAGGATGAGGATCGCGATGCCGTGCGGTGTGACGATCGTCGGAAAGGCCAGCGGATTGAGCGCCGCGTTGCGGGGTGCTGCTGTCGATGTCGCTGCGTCTCCGACAGGTTCGTATTGCGACAGCACTCCGCGCAACGCGACGAGCAGCAGGATGACGCCGGCGCTGAAATGCAGTACCTGGGACGAGATTGCCCACGAACCCAGCGTGTTGACGCCCACCACGGCCGCCACCACGCCGACGATGAAGGCAAACCCGATCGCCTTGCTGGCGAGCCTGCGTGCCTCGGCCTCCGCCATGGCGTTCGTCAGGGCCGCGAACGGTGCCACGATCTTCACGGGGCCCAGCATGACCATGAACGCCGTGAAGGTCATGCTCAGGCTGAGTCCGGTTTGCGTTTCCACGGTCAGTCCTCGTCGCTGCGCTACGCCTGGCTCATATGAGCCGCCACTGCCTTGAAGAAGGCTTCGGAGTCGAACTTCTTCGGGCGCGGCAGCCACGCAGGCTGATCGGCGCCGCGCGGCGACAGCACGTTCATGTAATGGTGAGGCGTACGCGAGAGCGTGACGTTCTCGGTCAGCCCCTGGTAGATGCCCATGGGAGTCAACGACGTGAAGAGCTGCGGATCGATCAGCTCGTGTTCGCCGCCGGTACCGACGACCTTGTTCACGTAGTTCCAGTCGAAGAGCCCGAGACTGGTACACCACATGGCGCAGCGGCCGAGCGAGGCATGGACGCGATAGCTGCCGCCTTCGGTCGCGCGACGCGCCAACGCGGCCATCGCTCCCACGGTGGCGAGCCAGCCGCACAGGTAGTCGTTGATGATGCCGGTCGGCGGCAGTTTCGGATCATCGAGAGACCCTTCCGCTGCGGACATGCCCGTGGCCGATCCGGCGCATTGATCGAAGCCGATGCGCTTGCTCCACGGCCCGCCTTCGCCCCACAGACTGAAGGTCACGTGGATCAGTCCGGGCCGGACCTTGATCGCACTCTCCAGATCGGCCCCGAGTTCCTTCAGCAGTCCCGGACGGCGGTTGGCGTAGAAGATGTCGGCATCGCGCAGGAGTTCATAGAACCGTTCCCGTCCGTCCTCCGAACGCACGTTGAGCCGCGTGGAACGCACGCCGATGTTGGAGCTGGTGAACATCAACGCCTGCTCGATCTCCTGGAATCGCCAGACGTTGAGACAGTCGGCGCCCAGCGAAGCCAGCGAGCGACCGAAGCCGGCGCCGGCGATGACGTGCGCCATGCCGAGCGCGCGCACGCCCGACAGCGGCTGCGTCCCCCAGCCGGGCAACGGTTCGGGCGGAGAGTCGCCGACCTTCTCGAGTTCGATCAGCGGCAGCGACGCCAGATAATCGAAGACCGGCTCGCGGATGAATTCCTCGACCGAGCGCACCTTGACCATCACGAGACCATGCTGCTCGCCGAGCGCCTCGAGTTCGTCACCCGTGCATTTCAGAAAGACTTTCGCGAGCGCCTGCGGCGAATCGGAGCAGTCCAGGATCTTGAGCATCTTCGCCCTGACGCCGGGGTAGATGTTCTGCGGCAGCACGTGCCGGCCGTCCTTCGTTTTGTAGTACGACTGGAACGCCAGCGTGTTGCGGTCTTCGAGATCGTTGGGCAGACCGTTGAGCATCTCCCACTTGAACTCGTTGATCGGTGCGAGCCGGCGTGCGGCCTGGCCGAGATCGACGCTGATGTCCTGGCCGAGCCCGCCGCGCATCCGCCACAACTTCGCAGCGGCGACCGACTGCGCGACGAGCGCGATGGCCGGCAGACCGCCGAGGCGGATGGTGCTGGGAAACAGCGGGTCCTTCCTGGAAAAGGTGATGCGGCCGCCGCAGTCCTCCGGACTCAACCCCACGATCGCGAGCAGATCCTTCAGATGCGCGTGCGGATCGAAATCGTCGCTGGTGGCGCGCTGGTTGACCGCGCGAAGCATCGCCTCGCGCAGATGGGCAGGATTGAGCTTTTCCATGGATCGTCTCCTGAGATGACTAGTGATCTGCACCGGCCCGCAGCCGCATGCGCATCACGGCCGCGCGATAAGCGATTGCCCCGCCCCATGCGGCGAGGGTCGCGGTCACGATGATCAGCAGCACGTAGAGAAACACCCGGTCGACGATGCCTTCGAGCCGGCCGGTCGCGGCCTGCATCGCATCGTCCAGTGCCGGCGCGGCCGCCGCGGCATTGCGCGACAGCGCATCGAGTTCGCGGATCGTGACGGCCAGCTCGCGCAGCATCTGCGTGTATTGCGTGATGTCGAAGCGCTCCGCCTGCGCAGCACCCTGCCCGCTTCGTACCGGAAATCGGGCGGCGATGCGATCGAAGGTTTCGAAGGCGGCGTGCACGGATTCGGCGGTTTCCGTTCCTGCCTGCAGCGTGGAGCGCAGATCCGAGCTGAGCGCACGGACGGTCTGCTGGCGATCGTCCAGCTCCCGCATGAACTGCGACAGCAGCGCTTCGCGCTGTTCATCGAGTACTTCCGGCAGCGAGTCCACGAACTGGTCCGCAGCACTGCCCACCAGCGACACGCGATCGATACTCGCCAGCGCCGACCTCGCCTCCGGCGTCACGGCGAACTGATAGGCGACGCGCTGCACCTGGATGTCGAGCAGTCCGGGCATGCGCTGCAGATAGAAGATCGCCCGCTCGGCCATCTCGCGCGTCTGCGTGATCTCGCGCACCGCGGGATCGAGTTCGGCGAAGGGATCGAGCCCGAACAGCGAGAAAAGATTGCCCGGACTGCTGCTTTCGCCAGGCCGTGGATGCCCTATGGACTTCGCGAACTCCTGAAAATGGATGAAACCCACCGACTTGATCTGCGGGTTCGCCGCGCGCCAGTCGCGGATGACCTGACGCAGTTGGGTCGCCTGCGGTTCCGTCAGCACGCCCACCGCCAGCTTCCATGCGCTGTCTTCCATTGCCCGATGCGTCTCGCGCACCTGCTGCGCACGCGTGCCGTACGTCCGGTCCACCCACAGATCGTCCAGCACCATCCTGCTCAGCGTCGCGAGCACGACCATATCGAGCGAGTTGCTGATCGGATTCGGACCGCTGGCGATCATGTACACCGACTGCGCCTGCTGCGCCTTCCAGTTCTGCGCGTCCAGGCGTTCTTCGGCGCTGTGCGATGTCTGCTGGAACTCGGTCGCCGACTCGGTCACCCGGCCCGCATATTCGTCGGCGAAGCGCATCACGCGCAGGTTGAGATTCCGCAGTTCCTCCGCCTGCCGCACTGCCTCGCGATGTCCCGGCATCATCTGCTGAATCATCGAGCAGCCTGTGAAGAGGCAGGCACTCACGATGATGAGCGGGACTTTCATGCGAATGGTTCGTCACAGCGCGTCGAACGCGTAGTTCACGATCACCCTGAAATCGAAGAAGTCGTCCCCGCCTTCGCTCTCTTCCTGATCGATCCACGCACCGCGCAGCCGGATCGCCAGTCCCTTCAGCACGCTCTCCTTCGCGAATTTGTAGTCGACGGTCAGGTCGTACTCCCTTTCGTCGGGCGTGGCGGTGGGGCCGCTGTCCGGCGTCTTGCCGGTCGCCACGTTGGCGAACAGGCTGAGGCCGTCGAGGGCGGTTCCCTTGAAGTCGTACGACGCGCCGACCATCCAGGCGTCCTCGCTGGCGCGGTCGAAGTTCTCGACGATGATGGACAGATAGTTCGGCGGACCACCGAACGGACTCTGGATGCCGCGCTCGCTACCCGCAGTGCTGGCGGCGAGCCGGAAGCTGGCATTGGGAATGAACAGCTCCGCCATGACGGCGGTAAGGTTGGTCGAGAAATCGCCGATCAGCGCATCGCCCTTGCTGCGCTGGTCGGTGTACTGGGCATAGCCGCGCAACGACACATCGCTGCCGAGCTGGAAGGATTTCTCCGCCTTGATGAAGAAGGTGTCCATCACTTCGAAGGCGCGCTGATAGGTCGCGCCGATCAGGCCGCCGTCGCCGAACGTGTACTGTGCCGCCGCCAGCGCCAGTCCTTCGTCGGTGCCCGCGGCCCCTGCCGCTTCGGACATCGGGATGAACTCGTCGTCGTTCTTGCGCTTCATTTCATCCACGTAGGCCGCGATGTACGACCAGCCCGTCTTCGACGGCCGCCCGAGCGCGACGGCCTCGAAGGTGTTCTGCACCATGCGGATGTCGTGCTTGTTGACGAACGGCAGGTCGAACGACTGGCGGCCGAGCCGAAAGCCCGTGTCCTCGCCGATGCGGGCCGTGACGAATGCCTCGCCCAGGACCGTGAAGGATTCCTGCCCCGGCTTGAAGAGCTGCGTACCGTCCTTGTCCTCGGGTCCGTACAGCTTCTGCGACGTGAACAGCGTCGCGCCGATCGCGATGCGGCTCAGCCACCATCCGGATCGATACGCCAGTGCGCCGCCAAGCGACCAGCCAGCGTTGTCCGGATTCGTGTCGCGATCCCGGTCGAGATAGTAGCTGCGGGGTTTGATCGCCAGCGAAGTGCCCTCCCAGAATCCCCGCAGTTCCTCGTCGACCCTGACCACGTTGATCTGGTTCTGCTGGTTTGGCTCCTCGTCGCGCCGCTCCGCGTCCGGCACCGCAGGCGTGGACTGCTGAGCCGCCGCCATCGACGACAGCAGCAGCCCGCCCAGCCACATGGCGCCGGACGGGCATCTGCGCTGCGCCGTCCGTGCATCGATCCGCTTCGCGCTCATCGCTGCTCTCCTGTCCATGGCGGCTACTTGCAGATTTCCGGCGCCTGGTAGTCGAGATTCATCAGCCGGAAATAGTTCTCGCCGAGCGCGATCTTGCGGAAGGCATCGTCGCTCAGAAATTTGAGCGCGCGGCTGGTGACCTCGAACTCCTTCGCGTACTGCTCGAAACCCTTGTTGCGCGCGGCGACGAAATCCGAGCCCGGCAGGATGCGGTCGGGATAGACGTTGAAGAACGCGATGAACTGCGGACCGAACTCGTGATACGCGTTGTAGAGCACGTCCCACGAAATATCGAGCATCAGGTTCTTGCTCAGCGCGAAGGCTTCCGCCATGAGGCGCACGTGCAGCGCCGGATCCATGTGCTGCAGTTCCTTCGACAATCCTGCATGCGCCCAGACGATCTTGTTGTCCGGATACTTCTCCAGAATGTGCTTCATCAGGTACACGTTCCTGGTCGGCTCGGCATCGCTGCCGAGATCCATGTGCAGCGTGACGGGAATGCCACGCTCGCGCAGGACCTTCATGAACGGCGCCCAGGCGTCGATCGACGCAATCGTTGCCGGCTCGTGCTTGTTCGGCACCAGCGCCTGCTTGAACACGTTGAGCTCGCCGGACCACTTGAACATGCCCGGGAACTCCCTGTCGTAGAGTTCGATGGTCTTGACGATGTCTTCGGGATGCGCGAGATCCATGAATGTCATCGACAGCGTGATGTTCAGGTTCGGATGCGGATACGCTTTCGTCTCCTGTCCGTTGACGAAGTCATTCTTGATGCTCGGCAGCGCCGACGTGCCCGGACAGTCGAGGTAGTAGGTGCATGCGGAGCGCATGTCGAGCGACTGGCCGATGCCGAAGTAGTTGACGAAGCGCACGCCGAGCTTGTCGAAGTATTCGAAAAGTTCCTGCGGTGGAATCGCCTGGCCGCCGAAGGGACGCGGATGGAAGTGCGCGTCGACGACGGGCGTGTACGGCTCCTTCTTGCGGTCGTAGCAGGCCTGTTCGTTACTGGGCTTGGCGAACGACGCAAGACTGCGGTGCGGCAGTGCGGCCTGCGCTTTCCACGGAGCATCGGCGTCCGCTGTCGCCGGGGCCGCTGCAGGTGCGACAGGCACAGCGCTTTTTTCCGGCTGCGTGGCACACGCACCCAGCATGGCCGTCATCACCGCACCGAGCGCGGCATTTCTGAGGATCGTCGACATAAAGAACTCCTTGGGATGTCTGTCCGCTGTGTATGTGTCGTTCAGAAGGAAAGCTCGGCGTTGGTCATGAAGATCCAGCCATTGGCGCCGACGGGATACGGCAGCATCACCGAACCCAGCGGCGCATCCTCCATGTGCAGCAGTTCCGAGTTGATGCGGAACCCACGCTTCTTCCACGGCCACCAGTTGATGCCGACGGCCGCATCCCAGGGATCGCCGTACTCGCCCCAGACCTTGGAAGCGCCTGCGTAAACCTGGAACGTCGAGGGAATCAGCATGAAGGAGCCCTGCACCTGCATGCCGTCGTCCGTCAGTTCATCGATATCGAGCGCGGCGTTGGTGCGGAAGTTCTTCAGCCAGCGACGATAGGCCTCGGCCTCGAGATAGAAGCCGCGATACTTCATGCCGGCGCTCATCGACAGCAGCCGGTAGTCGAGCTTGTTCACGATCACGCCGGGCGCCAGCGCATCCGGAGTGAACACCGTGACGCCGTCGGACAGCCGGATCTGCGTGTTCTCCGGCGCATCGAGGCCCGGCTGGCTCTCGCGATCTTCCGTGCTCGTGGTGAAGTGGGCGCTGAACAGCGTCGCCAGCTTGTCGTGGTGCTCGTAGTCGCCGAAGCCGGCGCGCGGTCCGAATTCGCCGGTGGTCGGCATCCACGTCAACGCGGCGGCCACCGTGTTCATGTTGTCGTCCAGCCGTGCCGCACCGGCGCCGAAACCGTTGAGATTGTTGCCGAGACCGATCTTGTAGTTCAGCGTGTCGGTGATCTTGCCGTTCGCCCAGATGCCCTGGGTGAAGCTGCCCCGCATGAAGTCGTCGGCCATCAGGCGCGCATCGACCCGATCCCACCAGGGGAACTGTCCGTCCATGCTGCGTGTCGACGGCAGGGCAAGCACGCCGCCGCCGAGGGTGACGGCATCGTTGAAGGTGTAGGTCAGGTTGCCGGCCGTGAGAATGCCGGTGGTGCTGCCGATCGTGGCGCCCGAGGCCCACACATAGAATGTGTATCTGAACTTGGGATCCAGGAACCATCCCTGCGTGTAGAGGAAGACCTTGTTGATCTCGAAGTCGTTGCGGATGTCGACGTCGCGCGTCAAGCCGAAGTGATCGACGTAGGTATCGTCGAGCCCTTTCTGGTTCAGGTAACGCAGATAGCTGAACACGCTGAGCTGCAGTTCGCCCCACTCCGTGCGTGCCACCGTGAAGCCCCTGCCGGGCGTGAACAGGCCGAAGGGTTCGTTCGACTGCTGCTCCGGATCCTGGAACGGTGCAGGCGGCAATGTCCCTTGCGCAGGTGGCGGCTGCGACGCGGCCGCAACTGCAGGAACGCTGCGGCCGGACAACCGCGCCACTTCGCTTTCGAGTTCGCGGATCCGTGTGTCGCGCGACGACAGTTCGCGTTCGTAGGAGGCCTGCCGCTCTTCGAGGCGGCGCAACCGCTCCTCCATCCCGCCAGCATCCTGCGCATGCGCCGGCATTCCCAGCCATGAGAGCAGCACGCACGCCGCCGGCGCGCTCAGGCACTTGATACGGACAGGAACTTGCCGGCTGCGCATGATGCTGCTCTTTCCTCGTTGAGTCGTCCGTGCAGGCAGTCGCAGACTTTCGTCGCGGGTGACGATGCTAGTAATCGATGGGCGTGATCGCATCCGAAGAACTCCGGGAAAAAGAACGTGGGAACTACGGAACCGCAACGGCAGAAAGTCGGGTGCGTGCATCACAGCGCACCGAGCGCCATGCGCGCGTGCAGCGAGATGTAGAGTGTCCCGCGCAGCGCCGACTGCACCGCCTGCAGCAGCTCCTCGCCCGCATCGCACTTCAGCACGTAGCCCAGGACACCCTGCGACTGCGCATGCCGGATCATTTCCGGCGCGTCGGAGATGCTCACGAACACCACGGCGAGTTCGGGATAGCGATTGAGTACGGCGCGGGCGGCCAGCAGTCCGTTGCGTCGGGGCATGGCGATGTCCGTCACCACGGCATCCGGCCGCTCCCTTTCGACAGCCTGCAGCAATGCATCGCCATCGCCGACCACTTCCACGTCGTAGTGATCGGCGAGCACGCTGCGCAGTTGCTCGGCCACTGCGTCGTGATCCTCCGCGAGCACGATTCGCTGACGCCTCATGGGCAGTACTGCTCCACCGTGCGCCCGACTGGCGCTCGTCGTGAGGCACAGGCTAGGCAGCTCCTTCGGCGCCGGCATCCGGAGAACCGCGGGAAAGCGCACGTGGAAACTACGGGAAGCTGGCGGCAAAAACGGCAGGCGCGGTCATGCATCCATAGCGACGGCCGGGCTATGCTATGGACAGACCCGGCAGACAACACTGGCATTCATGAACTTCGGAGCGACAGGACTGGCGCTGCTGATCGTGGCATTCGCCGCGGTTCCGCTTGCGCATGCGTCTCGAAGCCCTCCGCTTCCCGAAGAGCGCGCAATCCTGCTGATCTGGGAACAGGCGCCCGAGTTCGAGTACGTGCGCCAGATCAACGAAGGTTTTCGCAGCGGCATCTCCCAGGCCGCGAAGCCGCCGACCGTCTACATCGAGTACCTGGACGATCTGCGGTTCGGCGACCGAAGCGCGCACCGGCAGGACTTTCTGTCCTGGCTGTATCGCAAGTACGAAGGCCGGCGAATCGATGTGATCGCGGTGACCGCCCAGGCCACGCTGCAGTTGCTGGTCGACCGGCCGGCGCACATGTGGCCCGACGTGCCGATCACGTTCGGTACGCTGGGCGAGCTCACAGTGGACATTCCGGCCGCACATCCGATCGTGTCGGGTCTGGTGCTGGAGAACTATTTTCCCGAGTACCTGAGAGTGGCGCGCAGGCTGCTGCCCCACACGCGGCGGATCGCCATCGTGCAGGGCGCGTCGAAGCTCGAGCAGGAGCGCGCGGGCTGGTGGTCGGCGCAGGTCCGCGAACAGGGACTCGAAGTCCTGAACCTCTCGGGATTGCGCGAAGCCGACCTGTTCGACCGGCTCACTCGCCTGCCGGACGACACCATCAGCTTCTATTTCGGCATCGTGCGCGATGCCGACGATCGCCCTTTCCTGCCGAGCGAGATCGCGCACCGGCTCGCCACCGCCACCAATCGTCCGATTTTCGGCCTCGAAGGCAAGGACGCGTATCTCGGCATGATGGGCGGACCGGTCGCGGACTGGCGATTGACCGGCCGCGAATACGCGCGCCACGTGCTGGAACGTCTCGATGGTGCGCCGCCCCGCGTCGAGACGCTGTCCGCCACCCGCTACACCTCGATGGTCTTCGACGCGCGCCAGCTCAAGCGCTGGCACATTCCCGAAAGCCGTCTGCCGGCCGGCAGCACGGTGGAGTTTCGCGAGCCGAGCCTGTGGCGCGACCATCGGAATACCGTGATCGCTGCGCTCGGCATCGGCCTGGTACAGACATCGCTCATCGTCGCCATCCTGTTCGAACGCCGCAATCGCGCGCGCGCCAGAGCCGCGCTGAGCGCGAGCTACACCCAGCTGCGCAACCTCACTACCCGCCTGATCACCGCGCAGGAGGAGGAGCGCACCCGCATTGCGCGCGATCTCCACGACGACATCGGCCAGCGCGTCGCATCGCTGTCGATTGCACTGAGCCGCCTGAAACGCGCCGCCCCGGACGACCAGAACCGCGGCGAACTCGCCAGCCTGCAGCAACAGACGGCGTCGCTGTCCACCGATCTGCGGCATCTGTCGCACGACCTGCATCCCGGCGTGCTCGAGCATCTCGGACTGCCGCAGGCATTACGTGCGCGCTGTGATGAATTCACTGCGGAAAGCGGCATCGAGGTAGAACTCTCTGTAGATCCGAATTGGCGCAGCTTGCAGAAAGCAATAGAGGTTTGTCTGTACCGGGTTACGCAGGAAGCCCTGCGCAATGTCTGGCAGCATGCGCGGGCGCAACATGTGCATATCGGCCTGGAGCACGGAGAGGACTGCGTTCGGATGCAAATCAGCGACGATGGCAAGGGATTCGAGCGCAATGGTACCGAACGCGCCGGACTGGGACTGGTCAGTCTCGGCGAGCGGGTGCGCATGCTGGGAGGAACGCTCGACATTCGCACGGCGCCACAATCAGGCACGGTCCTGAGCGTGACGTTACCCAGCGGAGCGTCCGATGCGTCCTAGCGTGCTGCTTGCAGACGATCATGCGATGGTCGCCGAGGGACTCGGTCGACTCATCGACGATGTCGGCGAACTGATCGGCAAGGTCGGCGATGGCATGCAACTCATCCGGGAAGCGCTGCGGCTCCAACCCGACATCATCGTCAGCGACATCGCGATGCCCGGCATGAGCGGCCTCGACGCCATGCGCCAGCTGCGTGCCGAAGGCAGTGCCGCACGGTTCATTTTCCTCACGGTACACGCCGAGTTCGCCCTTGCCGCGGAGGCGATGCGCGGCGGCGCCAGCGGCTACGTGCTGAAACATGCGGCCGGAGAAGAACTGCTCGATGCGATCCGCACCGTGATGGACGGTCGGACCTACGTGACTCCGCTCATCACGCGCGGCTTGCTCAGCAAACTGGATGAACGTGCGGATCCGTCGCCGCAGGATCTCACGCCACGCCAGATCGAAGTGCTGAGACTGATCGCGCAGGGCAAGCGCATGAAAGAGATCGCACACGATCTCCACCTGTCGATCCGCACCGTCGAAGACCACAAGTACCATCTCATGCAGACGCTGCAGCTGGAAAACAATGCGGAGCTGGTGCGGTTCGCGCTGCGGCAGAATCTCGTGCCTGAGTGAGATTCCGCGAGCACCATCAGATCTTCTCCGGCCCTTCGTTGTTGAAATAGCCCTGTGGGGCCGGCTTCAGCCGGCCTGAAAACAGTCAGGCTGAAGCCTGACCCACAGGAACCATCCTCAGAACTCCACGCGCGCCCCCAGATGCAGCGCACGACCCGGCAGCGGCGCGATGTCCTTGAGCGGCGAGGCGTGCTGACGCGCATCCTCGTCCAGCAGGTTCGTGCCGCGCAGGAACAGCAACGCATGTGAATTGCCGATCGGCAGTCGATAGCTCGTATCGAGATCGACCAGGGTGAAGCTGTCCGTAGGCAACTCGTTCGCCGCGATGCGGTCCTGTCTGTCGTAGTAGTACGTGTCGAGACCGAGGTGCCAGTCACCCTGGTCGTAATGCAGCCCGGCGCCGAAGCGCAGCGGCGGGATCTGCGGCAGATCGTCGCCGTTGTCGAGCTTGCCGCGCACGTAGTCGGAGGCGAGTCGCAATTGCAATGAACGGTCGCCGGACGTCAGCAACGGGAACAGCACCTCGGCCTCGACGCCGTGAAACTTCGCGCCGCCCTGCATGTACTCGAACACCTGGAACTCGTCGCCCTCCTCCGTGGGCTGGAACACGCCGGTCGGGTTTTCGTAGATGTAGTTGCTGTAGTCGTTGTAGAAGGCACTCACGGTCCACTGGATGCCATCTCCCATGCGACGCAGCGACAGATCCGCAGTGACGGCCTCTTCCTTGTCGAGATCCGGATCGCCGGTTTCGAACCGCTGTGCCGCCACGTGCGGCGCTTCCGGGCTCGCGTACAGTTCGGTCGACTGCGGATTTCGCTGGGTGCGCGTCACATTCAGCGCCAGCGCATTGTCCGTGCGGAAGTTCCAGACCGCACCGGCCGACAGGCTCACCGCCGTTTCATCGTAGTCCGGCAGCGCCGCCGCGGGGTCGACATCGATCGTCTGCTTTTCTGCACGCGCGCCGAGTTCGACCGTCCAGGCATCGAAGTGCCGCTCCTCGAAAGCGAACACGCTCATCTGCCGGGTCACCGACGACGGCACGAACGCCTCCTCGCCGATGGCGGCGAAATCGACGTCGACGTATTGAATGCCGGTCGTGCCGCGCCAGCCATTGCCGAGATCGTTGTCGGCGGCGAGTCGCGTCTCGTAGGCCGTCTGATTGAACACCGTTCCCGGTTCGCCCGGGCCTTCGAACTCGGTATGCGTGTAGTCGTTGTACGAACCGCTCAGGTGCAGCATGGTCAGCGCGCCCTGCAGATCCCACTCGGCCTTGCCGTCGAAGCGATCCTGCTTCATGTCGATGAAGGCTTCTTCCTCGCCGGGAATGCCGTACGTGGTTTCGTAACGGCTCCACGACACACCGCCGCGTGCGGCGGCGCCGACCAGCGAGGCGCCGAGCGCACCGCCTTCGGCTTCGCTCGCGGTGTTGGGAATGTAGCCGCGAATGTCATCGGGCTCCTCTCCGGCTTCGATCAGCTGGCGACGCAACGCGTCGGACTGTGCATAGCCGGGAATCTCGACGTCGTCGGTGTCGCGCTTGAAGTAGTCCGCGTGGAACGCCAGCAGCCCCGCGCCGCCATCGAGCGATGCGGCGCCGGTGCGTTCGTTGGTGGCCGTATCGCCGCGCAGTTCGACGGCGCCGCCGAGCGGCTCGCGCGGCGTGCTCATCGGAATGCGGTTGGTCACCACGTTCACGAGGCCGCCCGATGCACCGCTGCCGTACAGCAGTGCGGCGGGTCCTTTGATCACTTCGATCTGCTGCGATACCACCGATTCGACCGACACGGCGTGGTCCTGGCTGAGGCTCGCGACATCGAGCGAGGCGAGTCCGTCCTGCAGCGTCTGCACGCGGTAGCCGCCGAGCCCGCGAATGACCGGACGGCTCGCACTCGGACCGAAGTAGGTCGAACTCAGGCCGAGTTCCTTCGACAGGGTTTCGCCGATGCTGCTGGCGATCTGGCGCCGCAACGTGTCCCCGGCAAGGACGGCGGTCGGCTGCGCGACTTCGAGCGGACTTTCGCGCAGCGCCGTCGAGGTCACGACGACCTCTTCGGGTTCGCCGTCGGCGGCCAATGTGGATTGGGCAATGAATAGAGCAGCCGCGCCGAAGCGCAGCAGATTGAACGGATGCATGACGACTGGATTCCTGAAAATGGCACACGGATCGCGACGGCACGGCCGGCGCGACGGATCCCTCGATGACGAGGGGCAATGACAGTGCGGTTCAGGAAACGGGAGGAGCGCGTGGACGGGCCGACGTCTGGATCTGCGCCGGCAGGCGGGCAACGACGGTGATGACCGGAATGGTTTCGGCCGGGGCCGCCCTTTCGATCGTATGGCTGTGGCCGGGCTCGCCGGCGAGACCGCCGAACGTGATGCAGTAGCCGCAGACGGCATGATGAGCGACCGACACCTGCGTCGCATCGTGCTGATGCGCGACATGCGCAATCGAATTCAGCGCGAACGCCAGCATCAGCGCTGCGAATGCAATTCGCAGCCACTGCGGCGGGGTTCGGGCTAAATGGAAAATGCGCATCGGGAGCGGCGTTCCAGGATGGCCGGAGAGTACGGAATGCGGCGTCGCAATGTAAAGGGTGCGCGCCCTGATTCGCCCGGTCTGGGCATCATCCCGCGACCGTCGCAGTCCCTTTCGTCTTTCTGGCCTTGAAGGCCGGCTGATTGTTCTCTCCGGTTGTTCGCTGCCTCTTTTGTAGGTCAGGCTTTAGCCTGACTCTGATAAAGAGGCCGGCTGAAGCCGGCCCCACAGTAAGAGCCCTCCCCCGCTGCGCGGAGGAAGGGGAGAACAAAACGGATTGGGATTCCCTGCCTTGATTGAACGGTTCAGACCGGAAACCTGCGTCGCCCCCGCTCGACGGCAATGCGATGCGCGCCGGCCACCTCCGTGCTGCGCGACTTCGTCGTTCGCATGAACAGCCACTCGCCCGTCACTCGTTGCGGCGTGATGTCGATCAGCAGGTAGCCGCGCTGGCTGGTGTCGGCCCAGACCAGTTCCGGATTTCTCGCAATGAAGGCACGAGCGACTTCTTTCGGATCGGCACCCATCTGCCCTTCCATGCCGGGAGACGTCACGCTGTGACCGGCAAACTCGACGCCCGCGGGCTGTCCGTCTTCCGCCAGCGAATAGGCCCAGGCGTTGTGACTGTCGCCCGACAGCATCACGAGGTCCGCATCGGCTTGCTGGGCGGATCGAAGCAGGCGCGAACGGGCGGCCGGATAACCATCCCAGCGATCCATCCACATCGGTACGTCGAGCCGCGACGCACGCACCTCGCGACGGAATTTTTCCACGGTGCGCGCGCTGGTGCCGGGGCGAAGCCAGTCCGGCGCCTCGTCCGGCATCAGCGTTCGTCCCATGATCGTGCCCATGCCGACCATCTGCCAGTGTGCAGCCGACGCATTGCGCCTGAATTCGTGGGCGAGCCACGACTCCTGATCCGAGCCCAGCATCGTGGCAGTCGGATCGCGCCAGGCACCGTCGCGGAACTCGCGCAGTGCTGCCTCGGGATCGTCGGCTTCATGCGCCTTCGCCAGTTCCGGATAGGCGGGTCGCGTGCGCGCCAGCATGCGCGATTCGGTGCGGTACAGCGTCGCGAGTGTGCCGATGCGATACGCCTGCCACGGCTCTTCGGATACCGGCAGCCACTCGCGATACGCCTGCATCGCTGCAGCACGGCGCGCGTTCCAGTCGCCTTCGGATTCGGGCTGGTGATTCTGCGCACCGCCTTCCCAGCTGTCGTTGGTGATCTCGTGGTCGTCCCAGAGTGCGACCATCGGTGCCCTCTGATGCAGTCGCTGCAAGTCGGCATCGGCGCGATAGCAGGCGAATCGCAGTCGATAGTCGGCGAGGCTGATCATCTCGTGAGCGTGCGCCGGCATGATCTCGCGGCCTGCCACCAGCTTGTCCTTGAACGATGCGATGCCGTATTCGTAAAGGTAATCGCCGACGTGCAGCCACAGATCGAGATCCTCGCGCGCCGCCGCGTGGGCATAGGCATTGAACCAGCCCAGCGGCAGGTTCGAGCAGGAGAACACGCCGAGGCCGAAGCGATCGACCTCGCCCACCGGCAATGTTTTCGTGCGCCCGACCGGCGACTTGCCGCCATCCGGCGCAATGAAGCGATACCAGTAGGTCGTGCGGGGCTGCAGACCGTCGACCGTCAGTTTGACTGTCCAGTCGCGGTACGCGCCGGTGCGCCCGCTGCCGCCGGCAACCACGCGGGTGAAATCGGCATCCGTCGCAACTTCGACCTCGACGCGAACGTCATCGACGTTCGCCGACGGAACGTAGCGGGTCCACAGCAGCATGGAATCGCAACCCGGCTCGCCGCTCGCGACATTGTGCGTGAAGCCTCTCGCCCCCAGCAGGTCTGCGGCGAGACTGCGGCCGATCGGCAGCATCAATGCGCCCAGGCCCAGCGTGCCGCCGACGATGAGACGGCGGCGTTCGATGTCGATGCTCATGGAATCCTCTTCCCGGTAACGGGCACGAACGGCCGGGTCGCATCGCCTGTCCAGCGCATCAGGGTGAGATCGGCAGTCTGTGCGCGCTTGCTGCCCGAGTTCACCGAGACAAAGAACAATCCGGCGCCGACGGGCTGGAATCCGACATCGGCCTTCTGATTCCAGCCGCGCACGCCGGTGGCAGCATCCTTCAGGCCATCGTCGGCGAGTTCGAGCAATTGCTTCTGTTTGCCGTCGGCAGCGGGCACGCCGACGAGATCGCCCGTCTGCGGCTGCGTGCGCGCATCGATCGCGAACAGCAGGTAGTTGGGAAACGACGGCTTCCTGCCCCGGTAGACGCCCATGAACCAGCGCTGCAGCGATTCGTCGTAGGAAAGATTCTGCACGCCCCACGTCGTGTTGCCGGTGCGGACGAAGTACTTTCCATGCAGTTCCGTGGGACCGCTGCGATGCGGCTTCGCCTCGTCCAGAGGTCGCGCGTATCGGTGCCAATCGCTGACGTCGTACTGCAGCAGCACCTGATGGTCGTTGTCCTCGCGCGCGGTATTGCCGTAGATGCCATAGGCGACCGTGAGATAGCGCGGCCCATCGACCTGCCCGAA
Source organism: Povalibacter sp. (assembly GCF_036735925.1). Lineage (NCBI taxonomy): Bacteria > Pseudomonadati > Pseudomonadota > Gammaproteobacteria > Steroidobacterales > Steroidobacteraceae > Povalibacter > Povalibacter sp. The sequence goes on along the minus strand of NZ_DAINNK010000048.1, from coordinate 6,359 downwards.
CGCAGGACCGAAACCGACGCCATCGATTCCGGAGCAGCCGTAGCGGCGATCCACGGTGTCGTCGAGTCTGCCGTCGCCGTCGAGATCGGCGCCGTAGTCGCTCGCCACTTCCGCGAGATGAACCGTGCGGAACACGTCGCTCGTGCCTGCCTCGATCCCGGGACGATCGATCCGGCCCGCATCGATCAGTGCGATATAGAACGCCCGGTCTTCCTTGTATTCGAGCGATCCATAGAGCTTCCCGTCGGCCGGATTGAAATCGAGATCGCCGAGGTGACCGGTCCAGCCGACCAGCGTGCCGATGAGCCGGCCGCTGAAATCGTATTTCGCCAGCAGATCGGTGAACGAGTAGTAGAGGTAGCCGCCCTGCACATCCACGGCGATGCCCTGCACATGTCCGGAAGGCCAGGTGCCGCCGTTCTGCGCGAGCGGCAACCGGGACAACGACGTGGCGACGGGTTCAGCCGTCGCCACGAACGTGCACAACAGCAGCGCTGCTGCCACCCGGATCGTCGAACGTGGATCAGACATCAGAAAGTGACCTTGACGCCGAAATTCCACATCGAACCGTAGATCGTGTACTGCTGAACGCGGCTCGGCACGTTCGAGTAGATGATGTCGGGTTCGTTGAAGATGTTGCGGCCGGCGAGTTGCAGTTCGATGTTGCTGGTCGGGCGGTAGCTGGCGCTCAGGTTCCAGAGGTCGCGCGAGGTGTGATACAGGATGCCGTTGTTGGCGGTGGTCGGCGTGTTGTTCAGGCCGCTGACCCGGTACTTCGACTGATAGTTGCCGTTGATCTTGATGTCGAAGGGACCGTAGCTGTAGCCGACTCCCCAGTTGGCCGCGCGCGCGGGTGTGTTCTGGCGTTCGCCATCCGTCTCGATGCGCGTGATGGAGCCGTACAGACCCAGGCCCCGCAGCGCCCCCGGCAGGAACGTGAGCTGCTGGTTGTACTCGAACGTCAACCCTTCGTTGGTGCTGGTGCCGGGCATGTTCTGGGCGCTGCGGAACGTGTAGCCGGCATATTCGTCGGGATTGAAGCCGACGTCTTCGGGATCGACGGTGATGCCCGTCACCTGCATGTCCTGCATGTCGAGCCGGTAGTACGACAGGCCGAGGATGCCGGACGGTTCGAGGTAGTACTGCAGGCTCGCGAAATACTTGGTCGAGTGCTCCGGCTTCAGCTCCGGATTCGGCACGGTCACGATCATGGTGTCGTCGTTCACCGCGACCACGCCGCCGAGGTTGCCGTAGTCAGGACGCAGGATGGCTTCGCTGAAAGCAAGCTGGCCCACCAGCTTCTCCGTGAAGTCGTATTTGACGCCGCCGCTCGCGAACCAGTCGTCGTACTCGCCTTCGCGCGTGGAGTACACGCCGTCGTTGTACTGGTACATCAGGCCCGCGACGGTGTTGGTCGCCAGGCCCGCCGCCGCCACTTCGCTCGCCGGACGGATGTTGGCGATGCGCGCAGCCGTCTGCGTCTTCTCGTAACGCAGGCCGAGATCGAACCGGGCGTCGCCGACGCGCGTCTGCGCTTCGAGATACGCAGCATCGACCTGTTCCTGGATTCGCTTGTCGTTGTCGAGCTGGCGCTTCAGGTTGCCGACGGTGTCGGGCACGAAGTATTCGGGGTGTTCGCGATAGATGTCGTACATCGCGTAGTGACTGTCGGCCCGCCAGTTCTGGGCGTTCATGTTGCCGGCATCGAAGCCGATGATTTCGAACTGGTAGTTCTGCGTCCACGGAATGACGGCCGCAGGATCGCGCTGCGTCAGGTCGCCGTTGGGTCCGACGTACTGGAACTGCTGGAAGGAGCCTTCGTTGGTGCGCCAGTCGTTCTTGCGGCTGCCCAGGCCGCCCATCAGCGTGAGCGGCAGGTCACTGACCGTGAGTTCCTTCTTCAGGTCGAGGTAGCCGCCGTACTGTTCGTTGATGGCGTCGGACTCGGAGGTGCGGACGTTGTTGCCGATGTCTGCATCGAGATTGAAGTTCCTCGGGTTGCTCCAGTCGCGGCCGGCGGTCTGCGTGATCGTCCAGGCATTCGAATCCTCCGACGGACGATCGAGCGTGAAGCCGATGCCGGTCAGCCAGCTGTCCGTGCGCTGGAAGAAGCCCTTGCTGTTGTCGCGGAAGTTGAATTCCGATCGCGAATAGCTCGGACGGAAGGCAGCTTCCAGCGTATCGCCCTTGAATTCGATCTTCGGCGCGATCGTGTAGGTCGGCGTGCCGGCGTAGCGATGCGAATACTCGGTGCGGAAGCGCGTGTTGTTGCCGTTCGGATTCACGACGATGTGCGTCGGCGTCGAGCCCGGCGCCGTGTAGGACGTCGAATCGGTGCCGAAGTAGAGATACGTGTACTGATTGAAGTACTCGACGTCGTAGAGCGAGTAGGTGCTGCGCAGCGACAGGATGATTTCGTCCGTCAGCTGGAAGTCCGTGCTCAGGTTGGCCGCCGTGCGGCTCGTCATCTTCGGGCCGGGGCGCCACATGACGCGATACGGCAGAACGCGGCCATCGGCGAGGTAGGACCAGTCGGTCTGGATACGATCCTGCTGCACGTAGTTGGCGTTGTAGCTGGTGTTGAACGCCACGCCCCAGCGGCCGTCGAAGAACACATCGCCGAAACCGAACTGGCCCGACGGATAGATCGTCGAATGCTTGCGGTCGTCCGGGAAATATTTCCTCGAGGACGTCGCATCGGACGTGCCGACGCTGCCGATCTGCAGCACCAGATCGCGGTCGGTGCGATCGAAGGCGTACTTGCTGCGCAGGTTGATCTGGCCGCCGGGAGAATCGGCCTCCAGACGCGCGGTGAGCGTGTTGTTGAGTTCGATCGACTCGATGCCGGTGATGGACATCTGCTCGAAGGAGTTCTGGCGGCCGGTATTGTTGTTGGACGTGGCGGTCGCCATGCGGGCGCCGTCCACGGTGAACGTCGAATACTTCGGATCGAGGCCGCCGATGCGCACGGCAGTGGCATCCACTTCGGTGTAGTCGAGGGAAATGCCGGGCATGGACTTCATGAATTCGCCCACGTCGCCCATCGTGAGTGCGCCGTAGTTGTCGGCGGCGACGACGTTCTTCGCGTTCATGGCGGCGCGCCGCTCCATGATGGCGCTGGCCTGGCCGTCGCGCCGCGCGGTGACGATCACCATGTCCAGATCGGCGGCATCGGCCCCCGAAACATACGAAGGCACCTGCAGTTCGACATCGAGCGTCACGACTTCGCCCGCGACGACGGTGGCGGCGCTTCGCGATTCCTTGAGGCCGGTGTATCTCACCACGACAGTCACGTCGCCGGCCGGCACGCCGCTGAGACGGAAGTTTCCGCCGTCCTCGGAGTAGGCGACGATCGTCGTGCCTTCGACACGGATCTCGGCATTGCGCACGTACTCGCCGGTGGCGGTGTTGAGCACGCGGCCGCGCACGCCGCCGCTACGCTGGTCCGTCTGTGCACGAGCCGCTTCCGGTCGCGCCAGCGCCGGGTCGGCGCCTGCCGCGGATGGCGTGCGCTGTTGTGCCAGTGCCGCGGAGGAAGCCAGTGCAGCGGCAATTGCGCTGGCCAGCAGGACGTTCTTGCAACGATTCATGTTCTGAGATTTCCCGGTGGACCGCCGATGGCGGAGTCGAGAACAGAGAGCCGCGATGAATGCGTTTCCGCCACCTGTCAAAAAAAGTTCAACTTTCCCGTCTCTCCGCCACTCGCGATCCAGTCGCCCAGCCAGCGAATGCCGCGGACGATGTGTTTCTCGACGGTGTTCTCCGACAGTCCCATCTGTGCGGCGATCTCGCGCTGGGACAGTCCACGCACGCGACGCAGGATGAAGGCTTCGCGAGTCCGGCCCGGCATGCTCTCGATCACGCCGGCCAGTTGACGCAGATCATCGTGTGCGATGGCCATCCGTTCCGGAGTGGCCGCCTCATCGGCGATTTCCATGGTGCCGAGATCCTCGACCGCCAGGATCGGCACGATGCGCGCACGCCGGATGTTGCGTACCATCAGCGAATGCGCCACCTGAAACAGATAGGCGCGCGGATTCAGGATGTCGTCGATGCGCTCGCGCTCGGCCAGCAGCGCATAGCTCTCCTGCACGATGTCGTCGATGTCGACGGGCGCGCGACGGCGCGACAGCCAGCCCCTGAGCGCCGCTTCGTGCGGCAGGATGCATTGCATGAACCAGCGCGTCCTTTCGATGTCTTCCAGGACGACGTCGATGTCGACCCCTGCTGCCGTTCGATCGCGCACACCCGCTCCCCAACATCTGCCGGGAAGCAAATGCCGGAAGATCGTAATCGGCGTATGTGTCGGCGTTGTTGCACCGAGGTCGTCAGCGTTTCAGTTTGTACGCGACCACCGAGTCGCCCATCGTCGACTGATACATGCTGTGACCGCCGGCAGGAATCACGACGTACTGCTCGCCGCCTGCTTCATACGTCACCGGCACGCCCACGCCTGCCGCGGGCAGCGGCGCCTTCCACAGCACCTTGCCGGTCCGGATGTCGAAGGCGCGCAGCATGTTGTCGAGCGTGTAGCCGATGAACACCAGGCCGCCGCCGGTGACGAGCAGGCCGCCTGCACCCGGCGTGCCGAGATCGAAATCCATGTCCCAGGGCGGACTGAACGGCATCATGTTTTCGATGCTGCCCAACGGGGCTTCCCACACGATCTTGCGCTGAACCAGGTCGACCGCGGTCAGCGCCGCCCACGGCGGTGCCGAACACGGCGCGCCGAGCGGCGACAGCAGCGGCTCGATCTTCGGTACGAACGGTGAGCCGGCGTCCGGGAAGATCATCGGACCGCCTGCCTCGATGGCCTGCGATGCTTTCAGTTCGGCTTTGTCGCGCGGCACGAGCGTGATGATCGCGGGCACGCGATTCGAAGGCACGACCATGATGTTGCTGGCCGGATCGTAAGCGCCGCCGCCCCAGTTCGGTCCGCCGCCCATCGACGGCGAGAAGATCGTCCCCTTCTCGCTCGGCGGCGTGAAGATCGGCCCGTAGTTGCGTTCCTCGATCCTGCGGCGGCACAGCCAGCGATCGAAGAACGTGAAGCCCCAGGCATCGTCGGGCGAAAACCCCTGCGGCGCCACGGCCGGCATGCCTTCGGGAAACGGCTGCGTCGGCGAGAGTTTTTCTCCCGCCACGGTATTCGTCTGCGGCACCGGACGTTCGACGATCGGCACGAGCGGTCTGCCCGTCGCGCGGTCGAACATGAAGATCAGCCCGGTCTTGTTGTTCTGTACAAGCGCCGGAACCGTGCTGCCGTCCGCCTGCGGCAGATCGATCAGCAGCGGCGCGCTCGGCGTGTCGTAGTCGAAGACGTTGTGATGAACGAACTGGAAATGCCAGACGACTTCGCCTGTCGATCCCTTCAGGGCGACGATCGATGAGGTGTAGTGATTGTCGCCGGGACGTCCGCCGCCGTAGAAGTCGCCCGAGGAACTGGTCGTCGGCAGATACACGAGATCGAGCGCCTGATCGACCGACATGGTCGACCACACGTTGCCGCCGCCGTATCCCTGCGTGCCCTTGCCCCACGACTTCATCGCCGGATCGGCCGCATCGCGCGGTACCGGATCGAATTCCCAGCGCGGCTGACCGGTGCGTGCATCGAAGGCCAGCACCCGGCCGCTCGGCGAATCCACGCGCTGATTGTCGGCGACGGCCGAACCGACGACGACGACATCATTGACCACCGCAGGCTTCGATCCCGCGACGACTTCACCCGCGAAGATCTCCGGCTTGGTCGATTGCATGCGCACCTCGCCCTGCTGGCCGAAGCCCGCGCAGCGCTGGCCGGTCTTCGCATCGATCGCCATCAGGCGATAGTCTGCGGTGCCGAGGAAGATGCGCGAGCGGCAGGCCGCATCCGCCGCCGCCTGCGTATCGACCCAGTGCGAAATACCGCGGCACTTCTGCGTGCCGATGCTGGGGTCTTCCGGATCGAACGCCCAGCGCTGCCTGCCCGTCTGCGGATCGAGCGCAATGAGTCGCCGCGTGATCGTGCAGACGATGAGGTTGCCGTCGATCAGGCTGGGCTGGTCTTCGAAGGCGATCAGCTTGTCCGGCACCTTTTGCGGCGGCACTTCACCCGTGTGGAATTCCCAGGCCGGCTGCAGGTTCGCCACCGTGCCGGTGTTGATCTGCGACAGCGCCGAATAGTTGGAACCGAGTTGATGCTGATCGACCGTCGTCTGCGCCGCAGCGAACGATGCCGAAGCCAGCGCCAGAGCGCAGGCGCTCCAGCGGAGTCGTGATCCGGACGTCATTGTTGTCGATCCCCCTGAGACCGCTGCCGATGGCAACGGGGCGATATGATATACAGTGTTTCACATCTCCCGCCAGCGTTCTTGCGGGTT
>NZ_DAINNK010000047.1:0-41896 GCF_036735925.1 Povalibacter sp. | reverse complement strand
CCACTGCATTGTTTCCGAAGCTGACACCCTCAACGCTCTCCCTGAACGATCAAACCGCCTCGATGCCTACGACCTCATTCTTTCTGAGGCATAACGTTTGCGTTAAGGCGCGTGCGTCTTCGCACGTCGCCTCTTGAACGCATTGTTAGGGTTCTCCTGCAGTTTTTGCTGAGCTTGCACCACTTGCTCAAGTGTGAACTCGTTACAGCTCGCGCCCAAGAACTCCAAATAGGCATCAAACAGCCGCCACTGCCGCTCGGTGTAAGGAACCGTGGGTTCCCATCGATGTTCAGAGCTGAAGGCGAAGAGCAAGGCATCGGTGTAGTCCGACTCCGGTTCATTAATTGATCGAATGAGCCAGGCTGGCAGGTAGTACTGCTTTCCATCGTCTGAAAGTAGTGGCATGTCCCAACGATGCTTATCTAAGACACCGTCCGGAATGTTGAGCCATTCATACGGAGCAAGTGCAACGCGCAGTTCATCGCATTCAAGACATTCGTGCGGCGCTATGTCCGCTTCGACGGGCTTGCGCGACACTTTGAAAGCCGCGCCAACCTCAAGCTTGAGAGACTCCCGATCCATTTGCTCCTCTTAAGACCCTAACGCCACTGCTCAAGCGCGGCGTTTCTTAACGCCGTCGCGTGCAGCAGTTTGTTGGGCGTCATGTCACTGCCTGACATCTCTCAGTACTTTAGCAACGAGCTTTGAACCTTTGCCTGGACACATATCTGGATTGCTCGAAGAGAACGTGAAGCGCTGTCCGGCGAATACCCCGTCTACGGACATCCACTCACCGTCCATAACGCCACAACTGAGCGACTTTCCCGACAACTTGGATAGGGAGCCAAGCTCAGCCAATATCGTTTTCGTATTCTTCGAGCTCGAGGCTTTACAAGAACCACCAACAGGAGAGTGCTCGTTCTGTCGATAAGCAATGCGGCAGACCCACAAGCCTTGATTTGATATCACATAGCCCTTGGTTTCGTAGCCGATAGTACCGGGGTCGAAGTTGGCCCAGGAAATCCAGAATCGAATTTCGTCGGGACCTCCTTCCCGAAAAACGGCCAGCATAGATTTGGTCGCATACGCATCAACCTGTGCGCGCTTTTCGGCAAGCTCTGCCGCGCTATATGTGCTTACAGAATCTCTGCCAGAAATGTCTTCGACGTAGACGATCTCACCAGCCCACGCTGCATGCGAAAGAAGCACACAAATCGGGATCGCTGGCAGGAGGCGCTTTCGCATATTCACAATCAAACAGCCTTAAGATCGATTTGTCTCGCCCAACGCCGTGGGTAAGCCGCGAACAAGGTGCGTAGCACCTTGTGAGTCGGGTGCGCGCAGCGCACGAACTTGACCCACTTGTTAGGCATTCCCATTTCCGATCTCTCTAAGCAACTGACACCGCATGCTGACAACTAGCTCAGCAATGCCGTCTCGATCCGCCGTGTGGAACCACTCGCGTGCTCTGCCGGACCTTGCGTAGCGACGATCCATCTCAGAAAGAAGACAAAGTTCGAACGGTGCAAGATCCGGCGAGGCGAGTTCGATCAATGGCTGCAGAACGACTTCACCACCGAACGTTCTCTTGTACTCGGACCATCGCTTGAAAAAGCTCGATCGTGTAATCCCAACCTTGGTGTGCAACGCGTTTACAAGTGTCGTATGTCCCCGATAGGTGGGCTTCAACACCTCCGAAGTGGGAAATGCCAAGTACACGCCAGTGCCGTAGACGTTGATGTGTGCCGGACACCTGAAGCCTTCAGATCTCATGCTGCCTAACGCTCCGGCTGAGCCGAGAGCAAAAGCGCATCGCTTTTGCGAGTCGGGCGCGCCAGCGCGTACTCGAGCCGGTTGTTAGCCTGCACCAATCTTCCTCGATTTAGCCTTCTGCAACCTTGGCGTCGAAAGTCGAGCCGCAAGCGTTCCGATCAAGAAGCTCACTGGAAACACAACCAAGAAGAGTATGAGAGGGTGTGATAGACCGAAATTGTCCAGGAAGACGGCCAGTAGGACTGTGGCTGCCATTGCGGCGATGTATGCGACCCAACGCGCGAGCATTGGGATGTAGCTATGGCTTCGACAGTACTCACACTCAATGTGCCATGCGTAGTGCGACAGAGTCCTCCGCGGAATGAACTCCCAGAGACTGACCTTGATTGGGGAATTGCAGCTGGGACACAGATACATAAGGGCTAACGCTATTTCTCACGCGAGCGCGTCTTCGCGCGTCGCGTGCAGAAATTTGTTGGGCTCCGCGATCATGCTAAAGGAAGAAGCGGACGCTCAAGGTACCGAGGCATTACTTTCTCGGCCCATACCTTGTAGTAGTTGCGCCTGCTCTCAGCAACGTACTGCCGTTTTTTCTCAAGCATCTCTGCTCTTGACGCCTCTGGCGCAAATGTCATTCTGCTTGTCAGCGAGTTGCAGGAACCACAAGCCGCCACTCGATTGTTCGGTTCGTCTGTTCCGCCGCAGCTGCGAGGGCGGATGTGGTCGATCGAGAGTTGCATCCAGGCATCGAAGGTGCGCCCATCGAACCCACAGTACACGCACGTGAAGTGACATTTCTCGTACGTTGTTTCGTTTGATTCGGTGTTCATCTGCGTTCTCCTTATCTCCAAGCCCAACTAGATATAGACCGCCCCAGTCTGCCCAATCAACCTGCCGTCTGACAAATAACCTGGCACACCCCGACTTGCCAATACTCTGACCCGCCACGAGTTATGTCGCAGGCTGCGATCTAACAGCCCCATCAAACTCAGGAAGATCCAGCGCCTGGGTGCACAGCTTGTTCATGGACAACGTCATGAAGACTCCGATCAACCTGTGAACGACGGATAACCTGTCGATCGACAATGACGCAAGTAGCTGGCCGACGTTGACTTGTTTATTGATAACTGTATATAAACACAGATTCAACAGACACAGCACGGATGCTCATGAAATACCGATCGCCGGAACGGCCGCCGCTGCAGTCGCGTCGTCTGCTCGATCAGATCCGCGAGCGCGTTCGCTACATGCACTACAGTCTTCGCACTGAAGAGTCGTATGTGTACTGGGCGCGGCGTTTCATCAAGTTTCACGGGTTGCGACATCCGCGCGACCTGGGGCAGGCCGAAGTCGAACGGTTCCTGGCGTATCTCGCAACCCAGAAGAACGTTGCACCCTCGACGCATCGGCAGGCGCTGTCGGGCCTGTTGTTCCTGTATCGACAGGTACTCGATATCGAGCTGCCCTGGATGAGCGAAATCGGGCGACCGCGGGTGAGGGATCGCATTCCGGTCGTGCTGTCACGCATGGAAGTCGCCCGCCTGCTGCAGGAGATGGGAACGAGCGATCGGCTGATCGGCCAGGTTCTCTACGGCATGGGCCTGCGGCTGATGGAGTGCCTGCGTCTGCGCATCAAGGATGTCGATTTCGATCGCAAGATCGTGATCGTGCGGGAGGGCAAGGGATCGAAGGATCGCGTGGTCATGTTGCCCGCGGCGCTCATGCAGCCGCTGCGGGAACAGATCGCGCATTCGCGCGCCCTCTGGGCGGAGGATCGGGCGGCCGGTCGTGCCGGCGTCTGGTTGCCGGATGCACTTGCCCAGAAATACCCGCGTGCGCCGGCTTCCTGGGCATGGCACTGGGTTTTTCCGGCACCGCATGTGTCGACCGATCCGCGCAGCGGCATCTGCCGGCGGCATCATCGTTTCGAGCAGACCGTGGGCCGCGCGATCTCCCGGGCGGTGGCTCGCGCCGGCCTGGAAAAGAAGGTCACGGCGCACACGTTGCGTCACTCGTTCGCAACGCATCTGCTCGATTCGGGAGTGGACATCCGTCGCGTGCAGGAACTGCTCGGACACACCGACGTGAGCACGACGATGATCTACACACACGTGCTGTCATCGTCTGCTGCCGGCACGGCCAGCCCGATCGACGCGCTTCCCTGTGTGCCGATATTGCCTCCAGAGACAGACGAGGTGCGCGAGCCGCGACTGCACTACGGCTCACGCACCGATTACCGGCTCTTATCTGCGGCCCTGATTCCCGCTGCGCCATTGTCCACGGCCACCGCGCTGACCGGGGCGGCTGTGCCCTTGTGACTGGGGCTGCCGGTTCTGCGAGTTGCCGGCGCCGCGACCGAACGAAGCACTGCGCTGCGATTCCTGCCGATGCGCGCTATTGCCGTTCTGCGGACGACCGCGGCGAGCGTTCTGATTGCCGCCATCGAATCCCTGACGATTCGAGTCCGAGGGATACGCCGTGTTGCTGTTCGACCGCGGCTGGCGCTCGCGCTGTTGCTGGCGCCGCGGATCCTGATGCGGCTTGTATTCCTGCGGCTCGCGCGGCGCGACGCTGCGGCCGGCGGGCGGTTCTGAAATCTGCGGAATCGGCAGTTGCGACACGCGCTTGCCGATCACGCGCTCGATGTCCTTCAGCAGTCCGGTTTCATCCGGCGCAACAAGCGACAGCGCAACACCCGTGGCGCCGGCGCGGCCGGTGCGGCCGATGCGGTGCACGTAGTCTTCCGGCACGTTCGGCAGCTCGTAGTTGACGACGTGCGGCAGCTCCTTGATGTCGAGGCCGCGGGCGGCGACTTCGGTGGCGACGAGCGCACGGATGTTGAAGCCCTTGAAGTCCGCCAGCGCTTTGGTACGCGCCGACTGGCTCTTGTTGCCGTGAATCGCCGCGGCTTCGATGCCGTCGTCCTGCAGCTGCTTGGTGAGGCGATTGGCGCCGTGCTTGGTGCGCGTGAACACCAGCACCTGGTTCCAGTCGCCCTGGCGGATGAGATGCGAGAGCAGCGCGCGCTTGCGATCCTTCTGAATCATGTAGGCGCCCTGTTCGACTGTCTCGATGGCGGCGTTGCGGCGCGCGACTTCGATTTCGACCGGCTGCTTCAGCAGGCCCTGCGCGAGGCGACGGATGTCGTCGGAGTAGGTCGCGGAGAACAGCAGGTTCTGGCGCTGCTGCGGCAACAGCTTGATGACGCGGCGGATGTCGGCGATGAAGCCCATGTCGAGCATGCGGTCGGCTTCGTCGAGCACGAGGATCTCGACCGAACGCAGATCGACGTTGCCCTGCTGCGCATGATCGAGCAGCCGGCCCGGCGTGGCGACGAGGATGTCGACACCGCGACGCAGTGCGTCGATCTGCGGATTGATGCTCACGCCGCCGAAGATGGTGATCGTGCGCAGCTGCAGATACTTGCCGTAGCTCTTGATGCTGTCGGCCACCTGCGCAGCGAGTTCGCGTGTCGGCACCAGCACGACGGCGCGCGGCGCGCGCGACGGATTCTGTTGTGCCTGCAGGCGCTGCAGCAGCGGCAGCGTGAAGCCGGCCGTCTTGCCCGTGCCGGTCTGCGAACCGGCGAGAATGTCGCGGCCGGCGAGAATTTCAGGAATGACCCGCGACTGGACGGGCGTCGGTTGTGCGTAGCCGCGATCAGAAAGCGCGCGCACGAGTTCGGGCATCAGCCCGAGCGAAGCGAAAGGCATATATATGTGTTCCTCTACCGCACCTGCTCGCGAGCCTTGCGGTCGCGGGTCCAGTAAAGGCGGGAGACAAGTTCGAGGACGGCGAGGCCGTTTGATTCTCGAGAAATGAACGAGCTGACCGGACGGCAGCTTGTATAGGCGGCGCGGACTGTACAGGGATCCGCGGCAAATTGCACTGAGGCATTGCCTGAGCCCCGCCAGCGGAGCGTGACGCCGCCTACTTGCGCGTCTGCGCCATGATGGCCAGCAACCGTCCCTCGGGATCCTTGAAGAACGCCATCCATTCTTCCGTCCCGTCCGCGTGCTGGTGAATCCGGTGCGGTGCGGCCTCGAATACGACGCCTCGTTCGGCCAGCTCGCGATAGGCAAGCTGAATGTCCGGCACCCGCAGATACAGAATCGATTCGTCCGCTTTGACACCATGCATCGCGTTGAGCATCAGGCGGGTGCCGCCGCAGTCGAAGAAAGCCAGATTGCCGAAGGTGTACAGGTGAGGTAACCCCAGCACGCGTCCGTACCAGTCCGACGACTCCTGCACGTCGCGCACCGATCGCGCGATCTGGCCGATGGCGCCGAGTTGAAACTGCTGTGTCATGGCATCGCTCCTTGCTGCAACCGCGCTGTCGCGAGGTACGCCGAACCACCGCCGCAAGTCGTCGCGACCGTGCAGCCCGATCTTGTCGCGAATGTTCCGCACGTGGTACTTGATGGCATCGATACTGACGGCGCGACGTCGCGCGATCTCGCTCGTGGTCATACCGTGCTGCAGGGCATGCAGCGTGCGCCACTCCGCCGGCGTGAGTACGTCGTCATGCGCGGGCCGTCCACGTCGCCGGCGTTTACTCATGTGCACAGCCTAGCGTTCGACGACGCAAATTTCCCTACCCCTCGGCGCTCGCCCGCCGCGTGGCCAGCGCAATGGGCAGCGCCATCAGGAACATGTGTACCAGCAGGTTGAGCGCGAAGAATCCGGGACGGAACACGAACGGATGCGGATAGGCCGACAGCGGCAGCACCACGAACTGCATGAACGGATAAAGAAACGCGCCGTACAGCACGGCGGCGAGAACGGGCTGGCGGACCAGCCAGATCCAGCGGCGGCTGACCAGGAAAAACGCGGCGGCCATGAGCAATGCCATGCAGAAGTGCAGTACGAAGCCGAGCACGGCCGTCGGCACGCCGCCTTCGTAAGCAGCAGGGCCGAGCAGGCCTGTCGCCACCGACTGCAGCAGCCGCAGGGGCGGCGTGCCGCGCATCGCGGAAATCACGATGGCGTAAGTGAGATCGAGCGATCCGCCGATGGCGCCGCCGACCAGCGTGGCAAAAGCAAAGGGTCGTCGCATTCCGGTCCCCCGTTGTTCGCGTGCGGGGATCTTCGGTACTCGGGCTGCATACGGCAAGCTGCCGACGCGGCGCTGATTGGTATTTGCTGCGTTGCTGGGCCAACATGACGAGGCATCGACAGAGGAGCACCGGCCAATGCGCAACGAGAGTCATCGAACGCCATCCAGTCTGTTGCTGGCGGCCGTGATCGCGCATGTCGTCGCGACGCTGATTCATTTCGTCCACAACGCCGTCTTCCTCGCCGACTATCCGAATCTGCCGGCGTGGCTCACCGCCGGCGGCGTCTATGCCTCCTGGATCGTGCTGACTGCCGTCGGGCTCCTCGGGCTGGCGTTGCTGCGCTACGTCGCCGTTCCGCTGGGACTCGGCGTGCTGGTGCTTTATGCGCTGCTGGGATTCGGCGGTTTCGATCACTACACCGTCGCGGCGATCTCGGCACATACCACGGCAATGAACCTCACGATCCTGTTCGAGGCCGTCACAGGGTCGATACTGCTGGTGATCGTCGCGCGCGAGTACCTGCAGTACCGGCATGTCGACGCGCGTTGAAAGACGCTAGCGCGAACGGCACCGAATCCGCGCGCGGCGGTCGGAAGATCTGGAGTGGACGGATGGTCGTGATCATTGGGAGAGCACTCTCTTCTGTAGGTCAGGCTTCAGCCTGACAGGTTGATGGCCGGCTGAAGCCGGCCCCACAGGAAGAGAGAAGAAAGGCACGCGCCTACTTCGCCGCCTCGACGACCGGCGAATACTTCAGGAAATAGTCCGAGCGTCCCTGCATGTACGTCGCTGCCTCGCGGCGGCGCTCGGCATCGGTACCGGCCGCATCGAGCATGGCATCGCCCGCCTTGCGCAGTGCCTTCACCGCATCGCGGTTGCGCGGGTGCAGGCTGTACGCAGCCGCGTAGAACTCGATCGCATCGTTGAGTGCCGCGGAATTGCCGTCGTTCCTGAAGAACGTCCAGGCCTTGTCGCCTTCGTTCATCGCATCCAGAAATCCCTGCTGCGTCTCCTGCGGCAGCTGCGCGAACGGAATCGCCGGGCTCGTCTCCAGATAGTTCTGGTACCAGAGATAACCCGCCGTGATCGCAAGCACCGCGGCGACTGCGATCGACACCTTCTGCAGCGTCGAGACGCCGCGGAACAGCTTGAGGAATTCGCCCGCGTCCTTCGGCCGCTGCTTGCGATCGAACGACAGGCAGCGCTCGAGCGCGCGCGCTTCGCGCAGCTTGAGGCCCTTGAGCGGCGGCGGCTTGATGCCGAGCTTGCGCGCGGCCGGCGCGCCGTGGCGCTGGTACGGGTGAAAGCCAGTGATGAGTTCGTAGCCGATGATGCCGAGTGCGTACAGATCGTCGGCGGGATGCGGATCGACGCCGTCGATCATTTCGTCGGTCGCATACGCTTCGGTGTAGGCGCCGAGGCTGCCGGCGTCGAACACGTCGTCCTTGTTCTCCGCCGTGATGGAACTCGGCACGGCGCGCGCGATGCCGAAGTCGAGAATCTTGGGCGTGCCATCCTCGCCAATGAAGACGTTGCCGGGCTTGAGATCGGAATGCACGATGCCCTTGCGATGCGCATAGGCGAGGCCTTCGGCGATGCCGCGAATGATCGGCAGCGCGACTTCGGGCTTCACGCCCTTGCCGCGCGCTTCGCGCACGATCGCCTCGAGCGGCCGGCCCTTGAGCAGCTCCATCGTCATGTAGACGGTGTCGCCGTCGCGGTCGAAATCGAAGACTGTGACGACATTCGGATGCGCGAGCGTCTGCGCCTTGCGCGCCTCGCGCTGCAGGGCGATGAACGATTGCGGATGCCGTTCGAAGTCGGCGTTCAATACCTTGAGGGCGACGCGCGGATTCGGGTCCTGCGCCTCCTCCTTGCGGCGATCGATGGCGCCGAACACCAGGCCCATGCCGCCCTTGCCCAGCAGCGATTCCAGCACGAAGCGCCGCTTGATGATGGAGCCGGGCTGCAATACGCCGTGGCGTGGTTCGTCGACCTCGTCGAGCGATTGCACCAGTCGTTCGCTGATGACCTGCGTCTTGTCCGATGACTGCAGGGTCGCGGTGTAGTTGCCGGCCATCGCCTGCGTGCCGAGTTCCATCTGCACCGTGCGTGCCGCGGTCGGCGGAAACGGCCGCTCGGTGCGCAGCGTGGCGTCGGGATCGGCGGGCTGTGCGACGGTCGGTTCGCTGACCTGCGTCGGCGGCGGCATGCGCAGCGTGTCGCCACCAGGCCGCATCTGCGTATCGTCGGACTCGCTGGGTTCGGGCCGCACCAGTGTCTTGGCAAAAGGCGGTGTCACGGCCTGGGTCGGCTCGGCCACCCGCGTCGCAGGCACCGTGGGCGGGCGCATGGACGTGGTGTCGGGATCGATCTCGGTCGCCTCCGCCATGGCGACGGTCCTGTCGGCGAGTTCGCGAACCGTGCGTTCGATGCCGGCCAGCAGCGCGCGCCCGGCAGCGTTCGTGAGCCGACCTGCAACGACATCGCTCTGCACCCGCGCGATCAGTACGCGCGCTTGCGAGGGTTCCTCGCGCACGAGCCGTTCGATGCCGGCGACCGCGCCCGCTTCGTCCAGGGTGCCGCGCGCGAATTCCACGAGCAGTTGTTCGATGGTGTGGGAGACGGCCATGGCGTGGTGACTGCAACCTGCGGCGCCGCTCGCCGCAGCGCGAGTTTACGTCGCTTCGATCACGACGACAGTGACGTTGTCGCGGGCGCCGGCGGCGAGCGTCGCATCGATGAGCGCCTGCGCCGCGTCCTGCACCGTGCCCTCGCCGAGCAGGGCGGCGATGCGATCCGGCGGCAATTCGCGCGTCAGGCCGTCCGAGCACAGCAGGTAACGGTCGCCGAGCCGTACGCGATCGCGGCGCACGTCGAGCACCAGCGTCTGTTCGCCGCCGACGGCGCGCATGATCGAGTGGTCGAGTTCCTCGACTTCTTCCGAACCGTACATCGGCGCGATCTGCGCCGCCCAGGTGTGATCGGTCGTCATCTGCGCCAGCTGGTCGTGGCGCAGGCGATAGACGCGACTGTCGCCGGCCCAGAGGATGGCGCACGCCGTTCGCTGCACCGCGAACACGACGACCGTGCTGCCGCTCTGCACCGGATTGATGGGGCGGATCGCGGCGGCGTACAGACGCGTGTTCACTTCGCTGGCGCGGCGCTGGATGTCGTCGAGCGTGCCGTCGAGCTTGCTGGCGGGCGCGATGGCGGCGAGCGCGTCGCAGACCATGCGGCTGGCGACATCGCCCTCCATGTGGCCGCCCATGCCATCGGCCACGGCCCAGAGGCCGGCATCGGCGCGATCGACGAATCCATCCTGGTTCGATTCGCGGACCTTGCCCGTGTGCGTCAGCGCCGCGGACACGTAGACCGGATGGATGTCTTCTTCGACCAGGGTGTCTTCGAGCAAGCGGTTATCCCCGGCGCGTCCTGCGCCTTTCAGCGTTTGCGGCCGCGCGATTTCAGCCGTTCGATCTGCTCTTCGTAGGCCTTCGCAAACGCGTTGCCGAACAGCGCGCGGAAACTGTCGTCCGCGTCCTTGATGGTCTCGCCGTATTTCTCGCGATACAGATCCCAGTAGCGCAGCTTCGCCGGCACGCCGAGGATCGAGCCCTTCTTCATGTGGCGGTCGAATTCCTCCTGCAGCCGGTTGGGATCGAACTGCGCCAGCATCGTTTCGAACGCGAGGCGCATCGCGGCCAGCACGGCGGTCTGGTGATCGCGCACGTCCTGCAGCGCTTCGGCAAAGGCTTCGGTGGGTTCGAGATACGCGGCGTTCTGGCGCACCAGCAGGTTGTGGAAGGCATCCTCCACATTGGCGGAAAACTTGAGCGGGTTGTTGTTCGAGGCTTTGAAGGTGGTGCTGCGGATGTGCAGGTCTTCCTTCAGCTGGTCGCGGGCGCGCAGCACTTCCATCAATCCGCCGACGGTCACGCGCAGGATGTCGCCGCAGGTACGGGCGAGTTCGTCGGAGGGATCGACGTCCGCGACGCCTGCCGCTTCGAGCAGCTTGAGCATCGGATTCGAATCGTCGGCATCGCTGCTACGCGCAGGCGCGGCTTCGCGGACCGGCGGGGGTTTCGGTTCCTCGCGGCGCGGCGGCGGTGGACGCACGGCGACGACTTTCGGTCGCGGCGGTTCGGGCGACGGATCCGGCAGCTGCATTTCGCTCAGGCCGAACCACTGCGTTTCATTGCTGCGGTCGACGACGTCTTCCTTCGGCGCGCGTGCCGCCATGCTCGCGGTGCGATCGTCATCGGGCGGCGCGACTGGAATCTCGGGCGCGCGGACGCGTCGCTCCGGCTTCGGCGCCTTGTCGCGATCGACACGGCCCTGCAATGCAGCCAGCGGATCCTTCGACTCGGCTTCGGCCGCCGATTCCTTCTCGATCGACACCTTGATCTCGTAGGCATCGATGTAGAGCACGTCGCCGTTCTTGAGCGCGTGCGCCTGCGTTCTGGACAGTCGCGAATCGGGCGAATTGACGAAGACGCCGTTGGTGCTGGTGTCTTCGACGAAGAAACGGCCGTTGAGATAGCGCACCAGCGCGTGCCGGCCGGAAACGTAAGGGTCGGGCAGCACCCAGTCGTTGTCGGGCAGGCGCCCGATCGTGCCGCCGATCGCATGGAACACCTTGCGCCGCCCGGCGCCGAGCTGCGTACCCTGTTCTCCTATCACTTCCAGCGTCAGGATCATGCAGGCTTAGTAAACGAATGTTTTCGGGCTTTCAACACGGGGCAAACCGCTGCTGTGTCCCCGCGGCCGGCCGGTCATTGTTCGTTTAAATCGCCGGCGCGCTGCAATGGACTAAAGCCCCAGTCGTGGCAGTATCCGGCGGCGGCGCGGGCAATAATGCGCCCCAGCACACAATTCATTGCGGGAAAAACTGATGGGTTGCGCAGTTGCGAAGCCGGTCCGCCTCCTGGTTCTTCTGCTGGTCGGGCTGGCCGGCCCCTGGGCCATGGCCGACGACGACCCCGGTACACAGGTCACCGAAGGGTTCATCAATGCCCCGGTCGCGGAAGTCTGGCGACTGTTCACCACGGCCGACGGCTACCGGACGCTGGGCGTGACCCGGGCCGAGGTCGACCTGCGCATCGGCGGCCTGATCCGCAGTCATTATGGAGCCGACGGCAGGCTCGGCGACGCCGAGACCATCGTCAATGAAATCCTCGCCTACGAGCCGGAACGCATGCTGGCGATTCGCATCAGGCAACCGCCCGCGAGCTTCCCGTATCCGCAGGCAGTGCCGGGAACCTGGACCGTGATCCATTTCACGCCGTCCGGTACGGACATGACGCATGTTCGTATCGTCGCTCTGGGCTATCGCGACGATCCGCAATCGCAGGCCATGCGCAAGTTCTTCGCCGAGGGTAATCGCTGGACGCTGGATCAGGCCGCCAAGCCGTACTGGCCCAAGTGCAAGCTGTGTGCGGCCGAGCCGCCCCAGGACGCCGGAAAGCCGTGATGGACCTCAAGTACATCCAGAACGAACACATCGTCGATCGCTATCTCGCGGGCGAACTCACCGTGCGCGAGGCGCGCGAGTTCGAGCAGTACTGTCTCGAGAATCCGGCCTTCCTCGGCAAGCTGCCGATTCCGGTGCGCCTGAAGGCACGGCTGGCGCGCAAGCCGCTGGAAGCGAGCGAGACCGGCATGTTTCCGGCGATTCCTTCCAGCGCCACGCGCGCCGCGCTCGAAGCGAACGACGAAGGCTTCGATGCCGAGGAAGAAGACGAGAAGTGGGAACGCAGCCGTCCTGCGGCGGCTGGCGGCAACCGGCTGGTCGTCATGGGCCTTGCGATCGCGCTGATCGCCGCGCTTGGCGGACTGGTCGCCTATGGCATGTACGCCGCGTCGCTGTCGGACAAGCTGCAGGACACGCAGCGTCAGATCAAGGTCACGTCGATGCAGGCACCCGCGGCGGCCCAGACGTATCGGTTGCAGCTCGTGAATTCGAAGCCCGCCGGCCCGACGCTCGCGCTCGGCTGGATGCAGCCGCCGCAGCTGCTGACGCTGGTGATCGACGCGCGCGAAGAAACGTTCGCGACCTACGAGATCACCATCGACAGGTCGGACGGCACGCGCGTGATGCAGATGAAGCGCATCGCACGCGACTCGAACAAGGAAGTGACGTTCGGACTCAACTCGTCGGCCTTCGGTCCGGGCGAGTATGTGCTGAAGGTCGAAGGGTATACGTGGCGCGGCGAGCGCAAGCCGGTGGGCTGGGCGAGTCTGGGATTGGAATGACTGTGAGTTCTGTCTGTGGGGCCGGCTTCAGCCGGCCTTTTCGGAGTCAGGCTGAAGCCTGACCTACAGGAAGAGGCGGACGCAGCTTCATCCGCCGCGCAGCGTCGCCACCGGCGGATGATTCACGACGGAGCGCGTCGCCAGTGTTCCGCTGATCCCGACCAGCAATGCACCCGAGACGAGTCCGACGATCCACACCAGCGGATCGGGCGAATATTTCAGGTTGAACAGCCGCGTCGCCAGAAAGTAGCCCGCCGCGGATGCACCGCAGGCCGCGAGCACGCCGGCCAGCAATCCCAGGGTCGTGAATTCGGCGGCAACACCCTGCAGCACGGTCATGCGGCTGGCCCCGAGCGTGCGCAGCATCGCGCTTTCGTAGCGACGTTCGTCGCGCGTGGCCTGGATCGCCGCCAACAGCACGGTGATGCCGGCGAGCAGCGTGAAGCCGAAAACGTACTGCACGGCCAGCACGGCCTTGTCCATCACGCCGCGCACCTGCGTCAGGATCGCTTCGAGATCGATGGCGACGACTTCGGGAAACTGCCGCGTGAAGTCGCTCAGCATCGGGCGCTGTTCGCCTGGAATGTGCACGCTCGTGATCAGCGTGCCGGTGGCCGAATCGAGCACGCCCGGCGAAAACACCATGAAGAAGTTGGGACGGAACGAATCCCACTTCACTTCGCGGAAACTGGTGACGCGCGCATTCACGGTTTCGCCGGCGACGTCGTAGGTGAGTACGTCGCCGAGTTTCAGGCCGAGCGACTTCGCCAGCTCGATCTCGACGGACACCTGCGGATCGCCGCCCGTGTCCGCCGACCACCACTGTCCGGCGACGATGCGGTTGTCGGACTGCAGCTCGCGCGCCCAGGTGAGGTTCGCCTCGCGATCGAGAAAGTCGCGCGCCTGTTCGTTCGTCGTGTTGAGTTGCGCCGTGTCCTGCTGGTTGATGCCGGTGAGTCGCGCGCGAATCATCGGCACGAGCGTCGGTACCGCAATGCCGCGCTCCGCCAGGAACTGCTGCACCGGTTCGCCCTGATCGGGGCGCATGTTCATCATGAAGTAGTTGGGCGCATCGGCCGGCAGGCTGGCGCGCCAGTCCTGCATCAGGTCGTTGCGTACCAGTGCCAGCAGCAGCAGCACCATGAGGCCGAGCCCGAAGGCGACGATCTGGATGACGCTGTCGCGACCGCGACGCGCGATGTTGGCCATGCCGTAACGCCACGCCACACCGACGCTGCCGCGCAGGCGCGACAGCACGCGCACCAGCAGCCAGCCGGCGAGCATCAGCACGGCGAAGGTCGCGGCGGTGGCGACGACTACGTACGTCAGCAGCTTTGCATCGCGTAGCAGCCAGCCGAGCAGTGCGAGCAACGCCGCGATGGCGGTTCCGTACACCGTCGCATAGCGCAGCGGCGGCGGTTCCAGGTTCCGCCGCAGCACGCGCGCCGGCGGCACACGCTGCAATTGCAGCAGCGGCGGCAGCGCGAATCCGATCAGGATCAGCACCGACGTCATGACGCCGAGCCACATCGCATCGAGCGCCGGCGGCGGCAGTACGCCGCGCACCAGATCCTTCAGCAGCACGCCGATCGCCGCCTGCGCGCCATAACCGATGGCCGTGCCAACGATGCCGGCGAGCAGGCCGATGGCGAGCAGTTCGTACACGCTGATCTGCAGCACCAGCGATTGCGGCGCGCCCATGCTTTTCATCAAGGCCACGGTGTCGAGGTGTCGTGCAACGTAGCGGCGCGCCGCGATGGCGACGGCAATCGCGGCGAGCAGCAACGTGACCAGCGCCGACAGATTGAGGAATCGGCCGGCGCGGTCCATCGCCGACTGGATCTGCGGGCTGGCCTCGTCCAGATCGACGATGCGCTGACCGGGCTTCTTGCGGGCCGTCAGTTCCTGCTTGAGCGAGGCGACGGCGGCCGTTTCGCCGGCGAAGAGTGCGGCATACGTGACGCGGCTCCCCGGCTGCACCAGACTCGTCGCGGGCAGGTCTTCGAGCCGCATGAGCAACGACGGCGCCAGATCGACGAAGGCCGCCCCCTGGTCGGGCCGGTAGTCCAGCACCTTCGTGATCGTGAACTCGGCACTGCCGACACTCACGCGGTCGCCGACTTCCGCACCGAGCTGCGCGAGCAGTCGCGCCTCCGGCCAGATTTCCATCGGCCCGGGCAGCGTGTTCACTTCATACGCCGTGCCGAACGGCTCGTCCGCCACCTTCACGCGGCCACGCAGCGGATAGTTTGCGGACACGGCACGAAGCGCACTCAGCGCGCTGTCTTCGCCGAACATGGCGACGGTGGGAAACGTCGCCAGCTCCGCGGTCGCGAGTCCCTTGGCGCGGGCCAGCTCGAAATACTCGCGATCGATTTCGTTCGACGAACGCACGCGCAGATCGGCCGCCAGCACTTCGCCCGCCTGCTGCTCCACCGCGCGACTGACCCGGCTGGTAAAGAATCCCACCGCCGTGAGCGCCGACACCGCCACGAGCAGCGCGAGCAACAGCACGCCGAGTTCGCCCGACTTCGCGTCGCGCACCAGCGCCAGCAGTGCGAGCTTCAGGGCCTTCATGACTTCGTCCTGCCGAAGACGAAGAGAAGAAGATTCTCCACGGGGGACACGGGGAGCACGGGGACAAGAGATTTTTCTGCTCCGAACCCCGTGCTCCCCGTGTCCCCCGTGGAGAATCTTCTTTCTTCTGTGTTCGCTCTCACGCCACCACCCTCCCCGCCTCGATGCGCACGATACGACCGCAGCGCTGCGCGATGGCCTGGTCGTGCGTGACGATGACGAGTGTGGTCTGGGCTTCGCGATTCAGGTCGAACAGCAGTTCGATGATGCGCTCGCCGGTGGCGGCGTCGAGGTTGCCGGTCGGCTCGTCGGCGAACAGCACGGCCGGGCGCGTGACGAAGGCGCGTGCGATGGCGACGCGCTGCTGTTCGCCGCCCGACAGTTGCCGTGGATAGTGACCGAGACGATGCGACAGGCTCACACGCGACAGCACGTCGCGGGCGGCGTCGCGCGCATTGGGCTGGCCTGCGAGTTCGAGCGGCAGCATCACGTTCTCGATGGCCGTCAGCGACGGCACGAGATGAAAACTCTGGAATACGAAGCCGACGTGCCGGGCGCGCACGGCGGCGCGGCCGTCCTCGTTCAGGGCGCTGATTTCCGCGCCGTTGAGCCAGATCCGCCCGCTGGAGGGTTCATCGAGACCGGCGAGCAAGGCGAGCAGCGTCGATTTGCCCGCGCCGGACGCGCCGACGATGGCAAGCGTTTCGCCCGCGGCGATCGCCAGATCGACTTCTTCCAGTATGGTCAGCGTTCCCTCGGGACTGCTAACCTGCCTGCTGATCTTTTCTGCCCTGAGAACTGTTGTGGGAACCGTGGTGCCGCTGCTCATGCTGTGTTCTGGATCGATCGATTGACGATGACGGCTGTGAAATCGCTACTACTTAGGTGCGCACTCGCGATTTGGTTCGGATGGCTGTCGCTGCCGGTGGCTTCCGCCGCTGCAGCCGCGCCGGTCATTCTCGTCCTCGGGGATAGCCTGAGTGCCGGTTACGGCGTCAGCGTCGATGCAACGTGGGTCGCACTGCTGCAGCAGCGTCTCGCGAAGCAAGGGTACGGGTACCGCGTGGTCAATGCCAGCGTGAGCGGCGAGACGACCGGCGGTGCCCGGGCGCGCCTGCCGCGAGCGCTGGAGCTGCACCAGCCGGCGCTGGTGGTGATCGAACTGGGCGGCAACGACGGCCTGCGCGGACTGCCGTTGAAACAGGTGCGCGCCAATTTCGAAGCGATGCTGTCGCAGGCTCAGGCGGCGGGCGCGCGCGCCGTGCTGGTGGCGATGCGTATTCCGACGAACTACGGACCTGCGTATACCACTGCCTTTCACGCCATCTACGGCGAGCTCGGGCAGAAGTATTCGGTGCCGGTCATCGATGGATTCATGGAAAGCGTCGCGCTCGACGATGCATTGATGCAGGCCGACGGCATTCATCCGAATGCAAAGGCACAGCCGGTCCTGCTCGATGTCATCTGGCCGACAGTTTCGCGTCAGCTCAAGAAGTAGGCTGATCGCTGGTTTGTCCTGCTGGGGGTCGTCATGCAAAAGATCTGGTTGAAGAACTACCCTGCCGGCGTCCCGGCCGAGATCAATCCCGACGAATATTCATCGTTGCAGCAGCTGATCGGCGACGCGTGCGAACAGTTCGCCGCGCTGCCGGCGTACACCAGCATGGGCACGACGCTGACCTATGGCGAGTATCGCGAACAGGCACGCGATTTCGCGGCGTGGCTGCAGCAGAGCGCCGGCCTGCGCAAGGGCGATCGCATCGCCATCATGCTGCCGAACGTGCTGCAGTATCCGATCGCGCTGTATGGCGCGCTGCTGGCGGGATTGACCCTGGTCAACACCAATCCGCTGTACACGGCGCGCGAACTCGAACATCAGCTCGTCGATTCGGGCGCGAAGGCCATCCTGATCCTCGAGAACTTTGCGCACACGCTCGAAGAAGTCATCGGCAAGACCAACATCGAGACCGTCATCACGACGCAGGTGGGCGACCGGCTGCGCTGGCCGAAATCGTCGATCGTGAATCTGGTGGTGAAGCACGTGCGCAAGCAGGTGCCGCGCTGGCGCCTCCCCGGCGCGATCACGTTCAACGCGGCGCTGAGCCAGGGCAACTATCTGCCGCTGACGCCGGTGCCGCTCGATCACACCGATATCGCCTTTCTGCAATACACCGGCGGCACGACGGGTGTGTCGAAGGGTGCGATGCTGACCCATCGCAACATGGTGGCGAACGTCCTGCAGTCCGCCGCTTGGATCGGCTCGGAGGCGCAGCTCGGCAAGGACACCATCATCACGGCGCTGCCGCTGTATCACATCTTCGCGCTGACGGCGAACTGGATGGTGTTCGTGAAGTTCGGCGCGCGCAGCATCCTGATCGCCAATCCGCGCGACTTTCCGGCGTTCGTTGCGGAGCTGAAGAAATTCCGCTTCACCTATTTCAGCGGCGTCAACACGCTCTTCAACGCGCTGCTCAACACGCCGGGTTTCGCGGAGGTGGATTTCAGCGGCCTGCGCATCACGCTCGGCGGCGGCATGGCCGTACAGCGGTCGGTGGCCGAGCAATGGAAGAAGGTCACGGGCAATGTGCTGACGCAGGCCTGGGGCCTGACGGAAACTTCGCCGGCGGCGTGCATCAATCCGTTCGGCCTGGACTTCAACGGCTCGATCGGCCTGCCGATTCCATCGACGGAAATCAGCATCCGCGACGACGCCGGCCAGGAACAGCCGATCGGCGAGATCGGCGAAATCTGCGTCCGCGGCCCGCAGGTGATGCGCGGTTACTGGAACCGCCCTGACGAAACCGCGAAGGTCATGCTCGACGGCGGCTGGCTGCGCACCGGCGACATCGGCCGCATGGACGACGAAGGCTTCGTGTTCATCGAAGACCGCAAGAAGGACATGATCCTGGTGTCCGGCTTCAACGTGTACCCGAACGAAGTCGAAAGCGTGATCGCCGCCCATCCCGGCGTACTCGAAGTCGCGGCCGTGGCGCAGCCGGACGAACATTCAGGCGAAGTCGTCGCGTTGTTCGTCGTGCGCAAGGATCCCTCGCTCACCGAGCACGCCCTCATCGAGTTCGCCCGCAATGAACTCACCGGCTACAAGCGGCCGAAGCACGTTTACTTCCGCAACGAACTGCCGAAGACGAATGTCGGCAAGATTCTGCGGCGGGCGCTGCGGGATCAGTTGCCGAAAGGGTGAGACGGGATGAAATGGCCGCAAAAAGGCGCAAAAAACTCAAAGTAAGAAAGATCGCCAGTCTCTCTTCTTACCTGAGCTTTTTGCGCCTTTTTGCGGCCATTCCTCTCACATGTGATACGCCGGACTAAGCTCGTGCACGGCATCGATCATCGCTCCGGCGTGCGCCGGATCGACGGCCGGATGGATGCCATGGCCGAGATTGAAGACATGGCCGTGGCCGTGCCCATAACTCGCCAGCACGCGACCGACGTGTTCGCGGATACGTTCGGGTGAGGCGTACAGGACGCTCGGGTCGAGATTGCCCTGCAGCGCTTTCTGATCGTTCACCGCGCGGCGTGCGTCCGCGAGATCGGTGGTCCAGTCGACACCGAGCGCGTCACAGCCGGTCTTCGCCATCTCTGCCAGCCAGGCACCGCCGCCCTTGGTGAAGAGGATCACCGGGATGCGCTGGCCGTCGCGTTCGCGGATCAGGCCGTCGACGATGGCCGCCATGTAGTGCAGGGAGAATTCGCGGTATTGCGCGGGCGCCAGTGCGCCGCCCCAGGTGTCGAAGATCATCACGGCCTGTGCGCCGGCTTCGATCTGGGCATTCAGATAGGCGCGCGTCGAGTCGGCGAGCAACTGCAGCAGGCGATGCAGTGTCTGCGGTTCGTCGAACATCATGCCCTTGATGCGGGCGAAGTCGCGCGAGCTGCCACCTTCGACGACATAGGTGCCGACGGTCCAGGGGCTGCCGGCAAAACCGATCAGCGGTACGCGGCCGGCGAGTTCGCGGCGGATCAGGCTCACGGCATCCAGCACGTAACGCAGTTGCGAGCCGGGATCGGGAACGGCGAGTCGGGCCACGTCGGCAGCAGATCGGACCGGGCGTTCGATCTTCGGTCCCTCACCCGTTTCGAACTGCAACCCGAGTCCGAGCGCATGCGGAATGGTGAGAATGTCCGAGAACAGGATCGCCGCGTCGAGGCGATAGCGTGCCAACGGTTGCAGCGTCACTTCGCAGGCGAGTTCCGGCGTCATGCACAGATTCAGGAAACTGCCGGCGCGCGCGCGCGTCGCGCGGTACTCGGGAAGATAGCGGCCCGCCTGACGCATCATCCAGACGGGCGTGCGTTCCACGGGCAGACGCAGCAGGGCGCGCAGGAACAGGTCGTTCTTGAGAGTCATCGAGGGCAGCTCCTTGGGTCAGCTGCGTTTGGCCGGATCGAACAGGCGTTCGTATTCCGTGATCGCGTAGCGGTCGGTCATGCCGGCAATGTAATCGGCCACGGCGCGTGCGCGTCCCGCTTCGCCGGCCTGCGATTCGAGATCGCGCGCCGATTCGAAGTGCTCCGTCGGCAACAGTTCCGGGCGCTTGAAGAAGGTCTCGAACAACCCGCTGATCACGGTGTTCGCCTTGTTCGTCATGCGCAGCACGCGATAGTGACGATAGACGTGATCGCGCAGGTGACGCTTCAGTTCCAGATGTTCGGTGCGTACGGGATCACTGAACTGGATCAGGCTGCCGCTGTGCTGGCGGACGGCATCGACATCGGCGGGTGCGGCCTCGCCGATGGCCGCCGCCGAGGTTTCGATCAGATCGGTGACGACGTAGTTGATCATGCGCCGGACCACTTCGTGGATCAGGCGACGATCGCTCACTTCGGGATACGTTGCCAGCACGACATCGTGCTGACGGCGGAACACCGGCACTTCGCGCAGTTCGTCGATGGTCAAGAGGCCTGCGCGCAGGCCGTCGTCGAGGTCGTGATTGTTGTAGGCGATCTCGTCGGCGAGGTTGGCGATCTGCGCTTCCAGCGACGGCTGTTCGCGCTTGAGGAAACGTTCGCCCACATCGCCGAGCTGGCGCGCATTGTTGAGCGAACAATGCTTCAGAATGCCTTCGCGCGTTTCGAACGTCAGGTTCAAACCCGGGAAGGCGGCGTAGCGTTCTTCGAGTTCATCGACGACGCGCAGCGACTGCAGATTGTGTTCGAAGCCCCCGTAGGACTTCATGCATTCGTTCAAAGCGTCCTGACCCGCGTGACCGAATGGCGTGTGGCCGAGATCGTGGGCGAGGCAGATGGCTTCGCAGAGCGTCTCGTTGAGCTGCAGCGCGCGGGCGATCGTGCGGGCGATCTGCGCGACCTCGATCGAATGCGTCAGGCGCGTGCGATACAGATCGCCTTCGTGATTGACGAACACCTGGGTCTTGTAGACCAGGCGCCGGAACGCAGTTGAATGAATGATGCGATCGCGATCGCGCTGGAACTCGCCGCGGAATGTTGGCGGCGCCTCGGTGTAGCGCCGGCCGCGGGATTTTTCGTCCGTTGCGGCCCACGCAGCCAGATTCGTCGCATCGGAGTTCATCGGATAACCGCGATCAGCCGAAGTGTTGCCGCAACGTGGCGTCGAGTACGTCGGCCGGATAGTCGCCGACGATGTCGGCCTGACCCAGCTTGCGCATGAGCACGAGCCGCAGTTTGCGGTCGAGCACTTTCTTGTCCATGCCCATGAGTTCGAGCCCGCGCGCGGCGCCGATGCGCGGTGCCTCGACGGGCAGGCCGAAGCGCGTGAGCAATCGTCTTGCACGATCGAGGTCGGTTGCCGGCAACCAGCCCAATCGGGTCGACATGTCGGCCGCCATGACCATGCCTGCCGCAACGGCTTCGCCGTGCAGCCAGGTGCCATAGCCGGTGGCGGTTTCGATCGCATGACCGAAGGTGTGGCCGAGATTGAGAATGGCGCGCAGGCCGTGCTCGCGCTCGTCGACGCCGACGACCGCCGCCTTGATTTCGCAGGAACGCCTGATGGCGTGCATGACGGCGGTATCCGTGCGCGCAGCGAGTGCGTCGGCGTGGGATTCCAGCCAGTCGAAGAACGTTGCATCGTAGATGAGGCCGTACTTCACGACTTCCGCGATGCCGGCGCGATATTCGCGATCCGGCAAGGTCGCAAGCGTGGCGGTATCGGCGATCACGCAGCGCGGCTGATAGAACGCGCCGATCATGTTCTTCGCCTGCGGATGGTTGACCGCCGTCTTGCCGCCGACGGAGGAATCCACCTGCGCCAGCAAGGTGGTGGGAACCTGGATGTAGTCGATACCGCGCTGATAGCTGGCTGCGGCAAAGCCGGCCATGTCGCCGACCACGCCGCCGCCCAGCGCGACGACCGCCGCGTCGCGGTTCATGCGCGCCTGCACCAGCGCATCGAGAATGCGCGCGTAGGAATCGAGCGTCTTGTATTCCTCGCCATCGGGCAGGATCACGGAGCCGATGCGTCGTTCGCCGAGCGCGGCCGTCACCTGCCCGAGATAGAGTGGCGCGATCGTCTCGTTCGTGACGATCAGTACGTCGCGAGCCTTGATCAGCGACTGCAGCAGCGCCTGGTCGCGCAACAGCCCGGCTCCGATCAGGATCGGATAGCTGCGCTCGCCCAGTTCGATATTCACCCGTTCGGTCATCACGAAACCACCGGCTCGCGCAGCAATTGCAGGATCTCGTCGGCCACGGCGCGGACATGGCGTCCGTCGGTCTCCACCGTGACGGCGGCGATCGACTCGTACAGCGGCGCGCGGCGGCTCATGAGTTCGCGCAGCTTTGCTTCCGGATCATCCGTGTACAGCAAGGGCCGCTGCCGCCCGTGACGGGTGCGTTCGAGCTGTTGCGCGATGCCCGTTTTCAGATAGACCACCTTGCCTCGTTGCGACAGCCTGGCGCGGTTTTCGTCCAGCAGCACGGCACCGCCGCCCGTGGCGATCACCACGTTGTCGAGCTCCGTCAGGGCCTGAATCGCGTCGCGCTCCCGCTCGCGAAATCCGGCTTCGCCTTCCTTCTCGAAGATATAGGGAATGTCGACGCCCGTCCGACGCTCGATTTCGACGTCGCTGTCGTAGAACGTCAGCCGCAGCAGCCGCGCCAGCTGTTTGCCGACGGCGGTTTTGCCGGAGCCCATGGGGCCGATGAGGTAGATGTTGGTGCTGCCGGACATGGGCGCAGCATACAAAAGAAAAGGCCGCCCGTGAGGGCGGCCTTTTTCAGCTCAAGCACCCGTCTAATGCCGTTTTACTGCACGTCAACCGGGTACGTCAGCTGCGTCTGCAGACCACCAGGCGTCGTCACCAGGATGGTGAGCGTACCGTCTGCAGCGGTCGGAGCTGCCGTAATGCTGAAGGAGTAAGAGGTAGCCGATCTGGTACATGGCACACGGAAGCTGCTCGGCGTTCCCAGCGCCAACCCCGTACCCGAGATCGAGGCAGCAATCGTCGTTTCCGCAGGCAACGGATTGCCGTTCACATCGGCAAACAGGAAGCTGAAGTTGTTGGTCGCACCCGCAGCTATCGGCCCGACCGTCGATCCGCTCGCTGGCACAACCCCCGCGGGAGTGTTGTCCGACATGACGATGACGTTAGATGCGCTAATGCCGGTCGTCTGACGGGCAGGATCGCAACGTCCACTGGTGTCGAGGCAGAGCACGCCGTTGAAAATTCCATCGGCCGAATCACGAGTGGAGTTGTTGTTGAAATCGTAAATGACCTCGCCCACGTCGTACGCCAGATTTTCGTTGTCGTCGCGGTACCGTTCACCCAGATCCTGGAAGCTTTCGCCGTTGTCGAAGCTGCCATTGCCGTTCACATCGGTGAACGACTCTTCGCCGATGGCGGTCGCCAGGAGGCTGGAACGCCCATCGCTGGGGCGCGGATTCGAGCTAGTCCAATTGACTGAGCAGACTCCCGACTCTCCGGAAACCGTACCAGTTGTACATTGAGACTGAATGCGACCGCCTTCCGTCGTAAACGTCACTGCCGTACCGTCCGGAACAGGGTTGTTGAAGCGATCGGAGAGCCGCACGCTCACCGGGACGGTCGTGCCATCCAGGTTCCAAGCGTCGACGTTCGGACATGTCACAGCCATCGAGAAGCTGTCCTGGTCAGGAATACCCGTGGTCACGGTCAACTGGCTGGACTGCGTCGAAATTGTCGGCGTAGTGCTGAGGACGGTTGCTGTCACCCTGACGCTGGTCGCTACCGTACCGCCCTGGACAACCGTCTGAACGCGCCCCGTCGAGTCGCTCGTGGCAGAGACCGGAGACAAGCTGATTCCGCCGACGGTCGTGTTGAGACTGAATTGCACCTGCGCTCCGGCACGCGGGCCGCTGGTCTGATCCAGTACACGGAAGACGACAACGGACGTTTCCGGACGTGAGGAATCGCCGGTACCGCGCAACGCGATGTTGGTCGGCGTCGCAGATTCAAAAACGATCGAGCCGATTGCCGCCTGCGCCACCCTCACCGAACCGGCCGCCGACAGAGGTGTTCCGCCAATGGTCGCAGTGGCCGAAATCGCATCGTCACCGCTGCAACCACTTGCCGCGTATGTGGAGCTGGCGATGCCGGTCGATGTCTGCACCGGTGACGTAATGGTCGCCAGTCCCTGCGCGGCACATGGCGAGCTGAAACTTACTGTCGCCGGCTGCGTATAAAGCGTGCCGTCGGACTGCTGCAGCACGATCTGCAAACTGGTGCTGCCGCCCGCCGAGAGCGTTCCGCTCGACACGGCGATGATTCCGGACTGGAACTGGGCACCGGTACCGCTGCCCATCTGCACGCTGGTGGTGCCACCGGCCACGACCTGAACATTGACCGTCGCCGTGAGCGAACCGGAAGCAGCTGTCACGGTAATCGTCCGTGGAGTTGCATCGCCGGCAGGTGACAGCGTCGCAGTGGCCTGGCCGTTTGCGCCGGTGACGGCCGGAGAACCTGCAATGCCGCCGGAACTGGCGGAGAATGTCACCGGCACACCAGCAATCAAGGCGTTGTTCGCGTCGCGCGCATAAGCCGTGATCGTGGCGGAAGCTGAGCCATCGCCTGGCATCGTCGGCGCGCTGGTGGTCACCGACAATGTGGCCGCCGTTGTTGTGCCACCGCCCGTGCCTCCAGTACCTCCGTCACCGCTCGGTGGCGGCTTTCCGCCACTGCCGCCACACGCTCCCAGCAGCAGCATGAAAGGCATCAACTTCAGGAAACGACTGATCATTTTGAGTTCCACTCTCTATGGATGTTCTTGAGGTGATCTTCCCGTCAGGCGATCAATACAGATTGCTGCCTTCGCGCAGAATGCGCGGCGTCACGAAGATCAGCAGTTCGTCCTTGTTGTCGGTCTTGGTGGTCGACTTGAACAGGTGACCAACTCCCGGAAGGTCGCCCAGGAACGGTACTTTTTGTTCGGCATCGCGACGCTCTGTTTCGAGAATGCCGCCCAGCACGACGGTCTGGCCATCGTTCACCAGCACCTGCGTTGCAATCTCACGAGTATCGATGCTCGGGACGAATCCACCCGTGGCGCTCGGTACGACCTGACCCACACTGTCCTTTGCGACGACGAGGTCGAGAATTACCCGGTTGTCCGGAGTGATCTGCGGCGTCACCTTCAGACTGAGCACTGCCTTCTTGAAGCTCGTGGTCGTTGCGCCGCTGGATGAAGACTCCTGATACGGAATTTCCACACCCTGCTCGATCGATGCTTCGCGCTGGTTCGCCGTCACGAGCGTCGGCTGCGACACGATCTCGCCGCGGCCTTCGGCCTGGGCTGCCGACAGTTCGAGGTCGACGATGAAGTCGGAATCGAGGAAGGTCAACGCCAGTGCGCCGGCCGGATTGGCCGCGGGCAGGTTCACCATATAGCGATCAATTGCCTCGCCGATTTCGAGACCGCCTCGCGGATCATTCGCACCAGGGAACAACACCGCCGTATCCGGTGCATCCAGGCCGCGATTGCTCACGAAACCCTGACCGTCGCTGCCACCCACGTTGGTAGTCGTGGCATTGACGCCAAACCGCACGCCCAGCTCGCGGCTGAAGTCGTCGCTGACGATCACGATGCGGGCTTCGATACGAACCTGGCGCACCGGAATATCCAGCGTGGCCACCAGGCGACGGATGTCGGCGAGACGATCCGAAGTGTCCTGCAGCAGGAGCGTGTTGGTGCGCTCGTCGATCGCCACGCTGCCGCGCGACGACAGCAGCGAATTGTTGTTGCCCGACTTGATCAGCGAGGCCAGATCCGCCGCCTTGGCGTAGTTCACCTGCAGGAATTCGCTGCGCAGCGGCGCGAGTTCCTGCACTTCCTTGCGTGCGGCGAGCAACTGCTTCTCGCGAGCGGCAATTTC
The DNA here is from genome assembly GCF_036735925.1 of Povalibacter sp. Classification (NCBI taxonomy): domain Bacteria; kingdom Pseudomonadati; phylum Pseudomonadota; class Gammaproteobacteria; order Steroidobacterales; family Steroidobacteraceae; genus Povalibacter; species Povalibacter sp. The sequence continues at coordinate 15,886 of NZ_DAINNK010000047.1, read as the reverse complement.
CGCCGCCGGGCCGATCAGCATCACGTTGCCTTCCTTGCGCATGTCCAGGCCCTTGTTGCGCATGACCACGTCGAGAGCCTGATCCCAAGGCACGTTCTGCAAGCGCAGCGTGACGTTGCCGCCCACGGTGTCGGCAATGACCATGTTCTGGCCGCTCGTGTCAGCAAGGAGCTGCAGCACGGCGCGGGTTTCGATGTCCTGGAAATTCAGGGTCAGACGCTCGCCCGTGTATTCCTTCTTGTCCTGGAGTTCGGGCGGCAGCTTGACGACCGGCTTGACCTCGATCGTGTAGACATTGTCCGACTGGTAGGCGAGCTGCTCGTAATCGCCCGTCGCCGCAATGACCAGACGCGTGCCGTCGCCGACGCGCATGGCGTCGACCGAGTTGACGGGCGTGGCGAAATCGACCACGTCGAGACGCTGCATCAGCGACTCGGGCAAGGTGGTCTTGGCGAAGTTGACGACGATGCGGCCGCCTTCCTGGCGCAGATCCGCAGGCACCTTGGCGTCGGTCAGCTCGACGATCACGCGGCCCGAGCCATCGCTGCCGCGACGAAAGTCGATGTTGTTGACGGAACGGATGCCCGACACCGGTGCTGCCGACGAGCGGGGCGACGACGCCGCGACGGCACTCGGTTCCGCACTGACGGAGCCGCTGCGGCCTGCGCCGAGCGTAACGATGATCGAGTTGCCCTGCAGCCGCGTCTCGTAGGGCACCAGGCTGTCGACATTCAGCACGACGCGCGTACGGCCATTGGCCTCGGCGACGTTGACGGTGTCCAGCGCGCCCTGTTTCACGTCGATGCGACGCGAAGTCATGGCGACCGACGTATCCGGCAGGTCCAGCGCGATGCGCGCCGGGTTGTCGACCGTGAATGTCAGCGGCTGCGGCGCGGTGTCGCTGAGCCGCAGCGTCAGTTCGACCTTGTTGCCGGCCGTGACGTTGGCGCGGATGTCCTCGAGGCGATTCGAGCCCTGCGCGAGCGCGGTGTGCGCGGCAAGGAGCCCCAGGAACATGACCGCGAACCGCCGCAACGATGCCATGGCGACGGGCTGGATCGAAAATGACGACGACATTCTTGGTTTCTCCCTGAGACTCATTCGGTAAGCGCCAGCGCAGCCGGCCGCTCGATGTACCCGCCGACGCCGTCGGGCACGATTTCAATCACTGAGATTCTGGTGGGCGTGATGCTGATGACGCGCCCGTCGTTCTGTCCCACGTAGCTGCCGGGAAGCACGCGGTGGACCAGACCGTCCTTGCCCTGCACCAAGCCATAGTTCTTGCCCTGCAGGGCGAGCGTGCCGACCATCTTCATGCTGTCGATGGGGAACTGTTCGAGGAACTCGCGCGGACGCTTCGAATCCGGGCGGATCGCGTTCGCGACGTCGCTGCCCGAAGGCGCGCTCTGCACGAACGGCGAACGCAGGCTGCTCGCGTTGTAGGCATAGGTTTCGTACGGCTTGATCTCGGGCAGCGGCTCGATGCGTTCGCCTGGCCGGCTCTTGATCTCGGCGACTTTCTGCTGCAACTCGTCCATGCCGCCCGAGCATCCGCTCAGACACAGCAGGACCAGCGCGGCGATGGGTAGCTTGCTCTGGATCATGGGATGGGTGACGCCTTGGTTCCTTGATCGTTAACCGTTCGGACGCGGGCGCTGATTCGCGCGGGGCTGCGCTGCGGTCTGCTCGTCGTCGTCCAGGTAGCGGTAAGTCTTTGCAACCACATCCAGCTGCAGCTGATCGACACCGCCGCGCGCATCCTTGGACAGGGGCGTGATCTCGACATCGTGCAGCGTCACGATGCGCGGCAATGCCGCGATGCCGCTGACGAATGCGCCGATCGAATGGAAGCTGCCGGTCAGCCGCATCTTGATGGGCAGTTCGGCGTAGAAATCCTTGTTTACCTGGGCGTTCGGCTGGAACAGCTTCTGGTCGAGACCGGCGCCTGCGCCCTGCTGCGAGATGTCGGTCAGCAGGTTGGGCACTTCGGTCTTGTTCGGCAGCTTGCGCAGCATAGCGCCGAAGGACCGTTCGATTTCCTGCAGCTGCGCCTTGTAGGCATCGAGATTGGCCGCCTTGCGCGCCTTGGTGGTGAAGGTTTCCAGCAGCGAGATTTCCTCGGCGCGCGCCGCGTCGAGATCCGGCTTGTTGGGCTTCCAGGCCAGGAAGTACACCATTGCGCAGGCGCCGATCACGAAGATCAGTCCGATGGCGCCGAAGCGGAAAGCCGCGGGCCAGCGACCGACATCGTTCGGATCGAGATTGCGAAGATCTTCCAGGAGATTGCTCATCAGTGGGCTCCCTGTGCGGCTCCGCCCGCGGCCGCCTTCAGATTCGGATTTTCCTGCGTCGCGTTCAGCGTGAAATCCGAACCTGTTGCAGTGCCACCTTTCGTTTCGAGAATGTCCAGCGACGGATCGGCCATCCATTCGGAGGCATCGATGTTGCGCATGTAGTTCGAGACGCGCGAACTGGACTGGGCAATACCTCTGAGTTGCACCTTGCGATCGGTTTGTTTGATCGAGGTGAGATAGATACCGTCCGGCAGCGTACGCACCAGCTGATCGAACAGATGCACGACCTCGGCGCGACTGCGCTCGAGCTGCTCGATCACCTGCATGCGCGCGACGAGGCGCTGCTTCTCCTGGTCCAGTTCCAGGATCTCGGCGATCTGCTTGTCGAGCTTCGCGGTTTCATCCTTCAGATACTGGTTGCGTTCGTTCTGTGCGCCGATCGCTGAACTCATCTGCAGATTCACTGCAAACGCGATGGCGCCGGCCAGCACGAGTGCGCCAACGGCACCGACGCCGAATTCCTGGCGCTTCTGCTTGCGCTCGGCTTCGCGCCACGGGACGAGATTGATTCTTGGCATATCAGTCGAAACTCCGTAACGCCAGACCGCACGCCGTCAGCAAGGCAGTCGCATCCTTTTTCACCGACTGGGCCTTGGCCTTCTGACTGACCTTCATCTGGCCCAGCGGATCGCCGCGCAGGGCTTCGATGCCCACGCGGCTCTGAATCATTTCGGCGGCGCCCGGGATGTTGGCGCAGCCGCCGCAGATCAGGATCTGCTCGGGCTGTTCGCGACCGGCGCCGGACGCCAGGAAGAACTGCAGCGAGCGGCTGACCTGCTGGCACATGTCGTCGATGAACGGACCGAGCACTTCGGTTTCGTAGTTGCCGGGCAGTCCGCCTTCTTTCTTGGCGCGACCGGCTTCTTCCATGCTGAGGCCGTAGGTGCGCATCACTTCTTCCGTGAGCTGCTGGCCGCCGAAGGCGAAGTCGCGCGTGTAGATGACCTTGAGATCGCGCAGCACGCTGAAGGTGGTGCTGCTGGCGCCGAAGTCGACGACTGCCAGCACGCGACCGAGACCGCCATCGGGCATCTGGTGCGTCAGCAGCCGGCAGGCATTTTCGAGCGCGAAGGCTTCGACGTCGACGATGCGGGCCGTCAGACCCGCCGCCGCACAGGCGGCCACGCGCTGTTCGACGTTTTCGCTGCGGGTCGCCACGAGCAGCACATCGAGCATTTCGGGATCTTTTTCGGAGGGGCCGATGACTTCGTAGTCGAAGCTCACTTCCTCCATGGGGAACGGGATGTACTGGTCGGCCTGCATTTCCACCTGGCCTTCCAGTTCGTTCTCGCTCAGGGTGCGAGGCATCTGGATGACCTTGGTGATGGCCGCGTCGCCGCTGATGGCGACGGCTGCGTCCTTGGCGCGCGCGCCCGAACGCTTCACGGCACGCTTGATGGCGTCGCCGACGGCATTGGCGTCGACGATGGCTTTCTCATTGATGGAGTTCGGCGGCGTCGGCTCGGCGGCATAGGATTCCACCCGATACTGGCCGCCGCTCATGCTGATCTCGATCAGCTTGACCGACGAGGTGGTGATATCCAGTCCCAGCACCGGTCGGGATTTGGCTGAAAAAAGCACGCTATTTCCCTTTGTTCGTCAGATACTTAGGGGATTATCTGAGATCAGCACTAAATACGAGGCGCAAATATATACAGCTGCTTGTTAAGTTGAATGTGAGGAGTCTCACGAAATACCATCGAGGCGATTTCGGAAACCGGCGTGCCGCGTCGCTCCAGCTCAGCCTTTGTTAAGTCAATTATTGGGCTGTGGGAGAACGCAATTGCCGGATCAATGACTTGGAGTGCGCATGGATCGGCCAGTGACCTCATGCGTACGGCAGGTCACGACAGGACAGCGTTTTTTCGATGCCCCTATCATTCCGCCGGCGACCCCGCTGTCCTGGACATCCCCTCCTTCAGGAGGATCCACCCGTAGACCGGAAGCTTTGCGTCCTCACCTTTCGATGAGTTTGCCCACGTAAATTCGCGGCTACTATTGCATACCGGCATTTTTTAAAGCAAGGACTTAGGTTCATTTGTTGTGATGCGACATTACCTTCCGGCCTGGTTGCGTTTCGCCCTGGCAACGATCGTCGTGCTCATCGGCGGTCTCACGCTCGGGCTCTGTGGTGCCTATCAATATCTGGAGCCGGCCTTGCCGGACGTCGCAGCGATTCGCGACATCCGTCTGCAGGTGCCGCTGCGCGTTTACAGCCGCGACGGCAAGCTGATCGCGCAGTTCGGCGAACAGCGGCGCATTCCGCTTTCGTTCGAAGCGCTGCCGAAGCAGCTCGTCAATGCCGTGCTGGCCGCCGAAGACGATCGCTTCTTCCAGCACAGCGGCGTGGACTATCCAGGACTGGCGCGCGCGATCGTGCGTCACCTGATGTCGGGCGAAAAGGGCGAAGGCGGCAGCACCATCACCATGCAGCTCACGCGCGGCATCTTTCTCAGTCCCGAGAAAAGCTATCGCCGCAAATTGCAGGAAATCTTTCTCACGCTGCGCATCGAACAGCAGTTCAGCAAGCAGGAAATCCTGACGCTGTACATGAACAAGATGTTTCTCGGCCAGCGCGCCTACGGCGTCGGCGCAGCGTCCGAGGTGTATTTCGGCAAGACCATCGATCAGCTGTCGTTGCCGGAGCTGGCGTTGATCGCAGGCACGTTCCGCCTGCCCTCGCGCGACAATCCGGTTGCGAATCCCGAACTCGCCAAGCATCGCCGCAGCTACGTGCTGCGACGCATGCGCGAGAAGAACTTCATCACCGCGGACGAACAGCGCGCCGCCGACAACTCGCAGGTCGAATCGCGCTTGCACGGACCCGCCGTGGAAGTCGACGCGCCGTACATCGCGGAGATGGTGCGCGCCGATCTCTACAACCGCCTGGGCACCGACGCCTACACCGCGGGCTACGAAGCGATCACGACACTCGACAGTCGCCTGCAATCCGCAGCCGTACGTGCCGTGCGCGCCGCGCTGGTCGAATACGATTCGCGCCACGGCTATCGGGGCCCGGTTAGCCGGGTCACGGTACCGGCGCAGTCATCGGAGTCCGACTGGTCGCGACTGCTCTATGAGTTTCCGCTGCGCGGCGGACTCGAGCCTGCGCTCATTCGTGCCGTCGAAGACCGCAGCGCCGTCGCCTGGTCGAAAGTTCACGGACGCATCAATCTGCCCTGGAGCGGACTGAGCTGGGCGCGGGCGCCGCTCGCGGACGGCAGCGTCGGACCGCCGTTGCAGCGCGCCGCGGACATCCTCTCCGTGGGCGATGTCGTGTACGTCGCGCAGGAACGTTCCGGCAACTGGCGCATGGTGCAGGTGCCGGAAGCCCAGGGCGCGTTCGTGGCGATGGATCCGCAGGACGGCGCGATCACGGCGCTGGTCGGCGGTTTCGATTACTTCGCCAGCAATTTCAATCGCGCCGTCCAGGCGAAGCGTCAACCGGGTTCGGCGTTCAAGCCCTTCCTGTATTCAGCCGCGCTGGATCGCGGCTTCACGCCGGCCAGCGTCGTGAACGACGCGCCGCTGGTGATCGAAGATCCGTCGCTGGAAACGGTCTGGCGGCCGCAGAACAACTCGCGCGAATTCCGCGGCCCCATGCGGCTGCGCGAAGCACTCGTCCGTTCGCGCAATCTGGTGTCGATCCGCGTGATGCATGCGCTGGGACCCGCCTACACGACCCAGTACATCGAGCGCTTTGGCTTTCCGGAGCAGAACCTGCCGCGCAACCTGACGCTCGCGCTCGGCACGGCGCAGGTGTCGCCGCTGGAGATGGCGAGCGCCTACGCGATCTTCGCCAACGGCGGCTATCGGGTCGGCTCGTACTACATCGATCGCATCATCGGGCCGGATGGCAACAGGGTGTTCGAGTCGCAACCGCGGATCGTCTGTCGCGAATGCGTCGAGCAGCCTGCCGACGCAGCGACGGAAGTCATCAACGTGCCGGAGGGCGCACCGCCGCCGCCGACCGTCGATGAACGCAACTGGGGCAGTCTGAGTTACCTGCCGGAGAAGGCGATTGCTCCCGTCTCGATCTCGCCGCAGAACGACTACCTGATGGTCGACATGATGGCCGACGTGGTCCGCCGCGGCACGGCCGTACGCGCGATGCAGTTGAAGCGCGACGATCTCGCCGGCAAGACCGGCACCACCAACGATCGCCGCGATGCCTGGTTCTGCGGCTTCACGCCGTCGCTCGTGGGGACCGCGTGGGTCGGCTTCGATCAGGAACGATCGCTGGGGCCCGGCGAAGAAGGCAGCCGCACGGCGCTGCCGATGTGGATCTATTTCATGCACGAGGCGTTGCAGGGAGTACCGCAGCAGCGGCGCGTGCCACCGCCGGGTCTCGTGACGATGCGTGTTTCCGCCGATACGGGTCTGGCAGCGCGGCCCGGCGAACCGGACGCGATCTTCGAGACCTTCATGGCAGGCCATCTGCCGGCCGCATCGGAAGGCGGCGACGGTTTGTCGAATGGTGCCGGTGCGAGCGAACAAAGTAGTGACGATCCGATCTTCTGACAGGTACTCTCGCTGCTGAGCAGCCGCTGCGGCTGCGAACAAGAAGATTCCTGCCGCCGGGCCCAGGAGGCGACATGAGCAAACGAATGAATCCGCGCGCCGAGCAGTTGCGTATGGCACTGGCGCAGGAAGCGGCACGCATCATGTCGGAACAGGGCATCGACGATTACCGTCTGGCCAAGCGCAAAGCCGCAGAGCGGCTCGGCGCCACCGACATCGCCGTGCTGCCGAAGAACACGGAGATCGAAGCAGCCCTCGCGGCACATCACCGCCTGTTCGAAGGCGACCGTCATTCCTCGGCACTCGAATCCGCGCGCCGCACGGCCCTACAAGCCATGCGCCTGCTGCAGAAATTTCAGCCGCGTCTCGTCGGACCGGTATTGAGCGGTACAGCGTCGGCGCACTCGGAAGTGAACCTGCACCTGTTCGCCGACGGCGCCGAAAGCGTGGCGCTGTATCTCATGGAGCAGGGCATTCCGCACGAGATCGCGGAGCGGCGGCTGCGCTACGAGCCGGATCGGCTCGTCAGTTATCCCGTGGTGCGCTTCGTGGCGGGCAATCGCGAGATCGATGCCGTCGTGTTTCCGATCGACGGCATCCGCCAGGCGCCATCGAGTCCGGTCGATGGCAAGCCCATGCGGCGTGCGGATGGCGGGGAGTTGCAGGCGTTGCTCGCGAACCAGCCTCAGGAGCGAGTGGGCTGGCCCTAAGAGGTTTCACACGGAGATCAGAGAAGAAGAATTTTCCACGGGGGACACGGGGAGCACGGGGACAAGAAAGATTTTTCTGTTCCGAACCCTGTGTTCCCCGTGTCCCCCGTGGAAATAATTCTTCTCTCAGCGCTTGCTCATCTCGACATAGTCGCGACGCGGCGAGCCGGTGTAGAGCTGGCGCGGGCGGCTGATCTTCATCGCCGGGTCCGCAATCATTTCCTGCCAGTGTGCTACCCAGCCGACGGTGCGTGCGATGGCGAACATCACCGTGAACATCGACTGCGGGATGCCGATGGCGCTGTAGATGATGCCGGAATAGAAATCGACATTCGGATACAACTTGCGCTCGACGAAGTACTCGTCCTTGAGCGCGATCTCTTCGAGCTTGAGCGCGAGTTCGAACAGGGGGTTGTCGGACTTGCCGAGCTTCGCCAGCACCTTGTGGCACATCGCGCGGATGATGGTCGCGCGCGGATCGAAATTCTTGTAGACGCGGTGGCCGAAGCCCATGAGGCGGAAGTTGTCGTTCTTGTCCTTCGCCTTGGCGAGGAACTTCGGCACGTTCTCGACGGTGCCGATCTGTTCGAGCATCGCGAGCACGGCTTCGTTGGCGCCGCCGTGTGCCGGGCCCCACAGGGCCGAGATGCCGGCGGAAATCGCCGCGTACGGATTCGCGCCGGTGCTGCCGGCGAGACGCACGGTCGAGGTGCTGGCGTTCTGCTCGTGATCGGCGTGCAGGATGAACAGCAGGTCGAGCGCCTGTGCGGTGACCGGATCGACGTTGTACTGCTCGCACGGCACGGCGAAGAACATGTGCAGCAGGTTCGAGCAGTAATCGAGATCGTTGCGCGGATAGACGAAGGGCTGACCCAGCGCGTGCTTGTACGCGGCGGCCGCGATCGTCGGAATCTTCGCGATGATGCGGTGGGCGAAGATCTCGCGATGGCGCGGGTTATGGATGTCCATCGAGTCGTGATAGAAGGCCGCCATCGACGCGACCACGCCCGACAGCATCGCCATCGGATGCGCGTTGTACTGGAAGCCGTTGAAGAATCGCAGCAGCGATTCGTTGATCATCGTGTGGTACTGGATCGCGTGCGTGAATTCGCCGATCTGATCGTTGGTCGGCAGTTCGCCGTTGATCAGCAGGTACGCCACCTCCAGGAAGTTGCTCTTCTCTGCGAGCTGCTCGATCGGAATGCCCCGGTGCAGCAGCACGCCTTCGTCGCCGTCGATGAACGTGATCTTGCTCTCGCACGACGCCGTCGCCATGAAGCCCGGATCGAACGTGAACAGACCATGTTCCTTGTTGAGGTTGGCGACGCTCAGGACGCTCGGACCCAGGGTGCCATTCTTCACTTCGGCAACGGATTTCTTGCCGGTCGACAGGTCAGTCAGCTCGAACTTCTTCTCAGACATTTGCGAAATTCCAGGGCGGTTCGGAGCGCCGGAGCGCCAACTTTTTTGCAGGTGCAAACGGGACGCGCAGACTTACACGACCCCGGCGACGAATCAAGCCGGAATCCAATCGGATTCAGGGGCTGCGCGACGGAAAAATGCGGCCGTTACTGCACGATCTTCAGCAGCTGGCCGGGCTGGGGCTGCTTGTCGGGGTACAGATCGTTGAGCAGCCGCAACTGCTCCACTGGATATTTCTTGACCGGCGATGACTTGGCCAGGTCTTCGATGCGCACGTTCTGATTCACGCGCACCGTGCGGATCTTGTACGGCTCGGCGAGCGCGAATTCATTGTCCTTCAGGCGACGGAAGGTTTTCACCGTAGACATGAAGAGTGCATCTGCCGAAGGCACGCCGCTGGAGCCGCGGCTGGCGCCGGCGAACACATAAGCGAGATTGTTGTAGTAAATGACTGCATAACGGGCCGGCACCACGCCGAAGTCCGTGTTCGCGGAACGCACGACGGCGGTGTAACCCTGCAGCCCGTTGACCTCGATGGCCTCTCCCTGTCCGGCGTTGGAGCGTGCCAGCAATCGCGACAGGAATTCCTTGGGACCCATGTTCGGCGGCGGTGCCTGCGTCTGCATCTGCAGAACGCTGTCCTTCTTTGGTGCAACCGCCAGCAGGCGATTCGGCTGATTCTCGACGTTCCACCCTGAGGGGAACGCGACCGTAAAACCGAAATTGCCGTGATAGAAGCGGTTGCCCTTCAGCACGCCCTGCGCGCGGCTGGTGCCCACCGGCAATCCTTCGATCGCCCGCAGATAACGTTCGCGACCCGGATCGACCTTGTCGCCTTCGCCCTTGAGTTTGCCGGCGGCCTCGACCACCTCGCGCAGGCGCTGATCGTTGTCCGGGTGCGTCGCGAACACGCCGTGATAGATGCGCGGCTCGCGGTTCTCTTCGCGGGCCCGTGCCACTTCGAACATTTCCTGATTCTTGAGCAGCCGCACCACATCGATCATGTGATCCGGCGACAGCCCGACGGACTGCAGATATTCCGCGCCGAGCCGATCGGCTTCGAGTTCGTTGTCGCGGCCGTAGCCGCGAATCAGTGCAGCGCCGGCATAGTCGGCGAGTCCCGCGATGTCGCCGCTGCCGGTGAAAATGCCGATCGCCGCCGCACCGATGCCCGACAGCGTCGACTGCGTCTGCTGCTTCACCGGATGTCGCGCCGTGATGTGCCCGATTTCATGCCCGAGCACCGCGGCCAGTTCGGCCTCGGAGTTCAGGTAATTCATGATGCCGCGCGTGATGTAGACGTAACCGCCGCCGGTGGTGAAGGCGTTGATCTCTTCGCTGTCGAGCACCGTGAAGAAGTACTGCAGTTCGGGCCGCTGACCGACTTTCGCGACCCGCTGGCCGACTTCGTTCACGTACTGCTGCAGGCGCAGGTCGTCATAAGGGCCGCCGAACTGCTGCAGCATCAGCGGATGCACCTGCCTGGATTTCTTCACTTCGGATTCTTCCGAAGAGAACACCAGGTCCGGCCGTCCGCTCACCGGATTGGTCGCACAGGCGCTCAGCCCGAGAACGCAGACGACAGCGAACAGAGCAATGCGTGCAAGGCAGTGAGGGAGCATGTCGGCGACTCGCAGTGAGAGAGCGACCCACGGTTTATAAACCGCGTTTCGATACAGCTACAAGACGCGTTGATGTCATGCCGTGCGCGATCGCACGGACGATGCGGATTCAGGCGGGGTTCAGCCAAACAAAAAGGGCGCCGAGGCGCCCTTTCCGGATTCTCTCGCGACGCGAACGTCGCAGACGCGCCGCGATCAGCGTGCAGCGTACTTCTTGCGGAACTTGTCGACGCGACCGCCGGTGTCCACGATCTTCTGCTTGCCCGTGTAGAACGGATGGCAGTTCGAGCAGACTTCGATCTGCAGATCGTGCCCGAGGGTGGAGCGCGTCACGAACGTGTTCCCGCAGCTGCAGGCGACGTTGGTCTCTTTGTACTCGGGATGGATTCCGGCTTTCATGGTGCTTCGGGCGTGGTGCGCCCCCTCGAAAAAAGGCGCGCAGTGTAGCGGCGCATATCTCAGGTCGCAAGGTAAATGGCGCCCTCGAACCGCTTTTCAATCCGGGCCGGGGATACGTAGGTCGGTTATCCACAAAACCTGTGGGTAACTCTGTGGATCGTTGCATCCGCGGCGACCGCGCAATGCATCAAAAATGGCTCCGTGTCACATTGGTTAAATTTTAGCCACCCCTTTTCTGCTTTTTGTATCAATGAGTTAGTGATTTAACATCATCTACTGCGTGTAATTTCGTCATCAACCGCCCGTCCTTTCTTGCGACACAGACCGGTGTGCATAACCCCGCTGTCACCACCGCGCGCGAGTGCCATTCCGGCGCTCGATTTTGTGCGCTAGTTCACGAACTTGCGCCTGCCTTGCAACGACGCCCTGCGCTGTGAGCGGGGCGCAAGAGGCTCAGCAGTTCGCGGGCAGAAACATCTCCTGCAGGTCGTTCAGGAACCGGAAACCGAGTTCCGTGGGCTCCCAGGCGCGGCCCGTCGAGTGGAGCAGACCGCGGGTCTGGGCGGCGCGCAGTTCCGCGTCGATTGAATCGATCGACAGACCCGTGCGCTCTTCGAACAGCGGGACGGCAAACCCTTCGCGCAACCGCAGCGCATTCAGCATGAACTCGAACGACAGTTCGCCGGCTGCGACCGTGCGGCGTTCGCTGACCCGTTCTGCAGGTGTGCGCGAAAGATAGTCACGCGGCTGCTTGCTGCGCGTGGTGCGCTCGACAGCGCTGCCCGTCAGCTTGCCGTGCGCACCTGCGCCGACGCCGACGTAGTCACCGAACTGCCAGTAGTTGAGATTGTGGCGACAACGCCGGCCGGCGCGTGCGTACGCGGAAATTTCGTACTGCTCGTAGCCGCTGCTCGCCAGCAACGCCTGGCACTCGAGCTGCATTTCCCACGTCGTATCGTGATCCGGCAACGGCGGCGGGCGGTGATGGAAAACCGTGCCGGGCTCGAGCGTCAGCTGGTAGTGCGACAGGTGTGCGGGCTCCAGCGCGATCGCCGCCGCGAGATCGGCGAGCGCCTGCTCGCGACTCTGTTGCGGCAGTCCGTACATGAGATCGAGATTGAAGTTGTCGAGTCCCGCCTGCCGCAATTCATCGACGGCGCGGCGGATGTCGCCGCTGCCATGGATGCGGCCGAGCACCTTGAGGTGCTCGTCATTGAACGACTGCACGCCGAGCGACACACGGGTCACGCCCGCCTCGCGATAGCCGCGAAATCTGCCGTGCTCGATCGTGCCGGGATTGGCTTCGAGCGTGACTTCCATGTCGTCCGCGCAGGCAATGCGTTGCCGGACTCCGGCCAGAAACCGGCCGATTTCCTCGGGACTGAACAGGCTCGGCGTGCCGCCGCCAAAGAAGATCGAGATGAGCGGCCGATCGCCAGCCGCCGGCCGATCGAGATCGAGGTCTTCCAGAAGCGCATCGACGTAGTCGCGCTGCGGAATCTGTGCCGGCGCCGCGTGCGAATTGAAATCGCAGTAGGGACACTTGCGCACGCACCAGGGCAGGTGCACGTAGAGCGAAAGCGGCGGAAGCGGCATGAGCGTCGCCGGCTATCGACGTGGCAGGACGTCGCGCAGTTCGGCAACGAGCTGACGCAGCGCCTGGCCGCGATGGCTGCGGCGATTTTTTTCTTCCGCCGGAAGCTCTGCTGCCGTCACGCCGGGCTCGACTTCGAAGATCGGGTCGTAGCCGAAGCCGCCGCTGCCGCGCGGCGTGTCGACGATGCGTCCCTCCCAGCTCGCCTGGCACACCAGCGGCGATGCATCGCTGTCCCAGCGCATGAACGCCAGCGCGCAGCGATAGCGCGCCGTGCGCTGTGCGAGCGGGACGTCGCGCAGGTCGTGCAAGAGCTTGTCGAGATTCTGCTGATCGCTCGCCCGGTCGCCGGCGTAGCGGGCCGAGTAGATGCCCGGCGCGCCACGCAATGCGTCGACTTCGATGCCCGAGTCGTCCGCGATTGCCGGCAATCCGGAAACATGAGCAGCATGGCGCGCCTTCAGGATCGCGTTCTCGACGAACGACAGCCCGGTTTCTTCCGCCGCAACCGACGTGAACTGCGACTGCGGCAGCACGTCGATCGCAAGCGGTGCGAGCAATGCCTGCAGTTCCTGCAGCTTGCCGCGGTTGCCGGTGGCGAGGACGAGACGCATCCTGTAGGTCAGGCTTCAGCCTGACTCCAAGAAGGCCGGCTAAAGCCGGCCCCACAGGAAGAACAGCTCTCGCCCCTCAAGAACCTAATCTTCACTCAACGCCTCCAACTGCTTCGCTAGCAGTTGTCCGATGCCGTTGGCGGCGAGATTCAGCAGCGTGTCGAGCTCATCGCGTCGGAACGCATGTCCTTCCGCCGTGCCCTGCACTTCGATGAAACCGCCGCCATTGTTCATGACGATGTTCATGTCGGTTTCGGCGTCGGAGTCTTCCTTGTAGTCGAGATCGATCACGGGCATGCCGGCCCAGATGCCGACCGAGACGGCGGCGACCTGGCCGTGAATCGGACTTTCGCGCAGCAGGCGCTTGCGGATGAGCTTGTTCACGGCATCGACCATGGCGACGTAGGCGCCGGTGATCGAGGCGGTGCGCGTGCCGCCGTCGGCCTGCAGCACATCGCAATCGAGCGTGATGGTGCGTTCGCCGAGCGCCTTCAGATCGACGACGGCGCGCAGCGCACGGCCGATGAGCCGCTGGATTTCCAGCGTGCGTCCGCCCTGTTTGCCGAGCGAGGCTTCGCGCTTCGAACGCGTATGCGTCGCACGCGGCAGCATGCCGTATTCCGCCGTGACCCAGCCGCCGCCGCTGCTGCGCAGGAACGGCGGCACGGTTTCTTCGACGCTCGCGGTGCAGAGCACGCGCGTATCGCCGAATTCCACCAGCACGGAGCCTTCCGCATGCCGGGTGAAATTGCGCGTGATCCGGATCGGACGCAGTTCGTCTGCGGCGCGTCCGCTGGGTCGTTTTTTCATGGAAGCCTCGAAGGAAATGCCGGCGCCCTTCGGGGCGTCGACGGCCGATCGCTGCGGCCAGTATGAACCGCAGCCCGGTCAATGGGGACTGAAGGATTCTAGCCCGCCTGCCAGCGCAGGACGGCGGCCGTCGAATTGTCGCTGAACGGCGCAGAGGCCTGAACGGCGCGTCGGCCGAGGGCCTCGAGCCATGCGCGCAGATTCTCGGGATCGTCCTTGAAGAATGCGGCGATGTCCTCGTCGCGCAGGTTGGCCCAGATGCCGTCCGAACACAGCAACAGCACATCGCCCGGCTGCAGTGTATTGCGGCCGCTGATCGTCATTTCCGGAATGGCGGGATCGCCGCCCAGACAGCACTCGACGAAGTTGCGCATCGGATGCGTCGCGACTTCGTCCTGCGTGATCTTGCCTTCGCGCAGCAGCAATTCCACATGACTGTGATCGCGCGTGCGGATCTGCACGACGCCTTTGCGGATCCAGTACACGCGGCTGTCGCCGACATGCGCCCAGTACGCCGCGCCTTCCTGCACGAGACAGATGGCGATCGTGGCGCGCGGCCGCGAATCCAGGCTCTGCGCACTGCCGAGCTTGGCGACCTCGTCGTGCGCCTTGCTCAGCGACAGGTGCAGAAAGCCGAGCGGATCGAACAGCGGCTGCGGCGACTGATGAAAGGATTCGAGCAGGCTCCTGAGCGCGGTGTCGGCCGCACGACTGCCGTCGGAATGTCCGCCCATGCCGTCGATGACGATCAGCAGCGCCGCCTTGTCGGTGGCTGCGACGGTGACGCGGTCCTGATTGTCCTCACGGTCGCCAATCAGGCTGACTTCTGCATGCTCGATCCGCAAGCGGGCTCCGGGCCGGACGGCTGGTTGAAGCTGTTACACTTGGCGGCGCTTTATACACTGGCAACCGCTGGTACGTAAGCCAGCGTTTGCCTTAATTCCCTTCGCATTTTTCAGGAACCCACTGTCGCATGATCCGCAGCATGACAGGCTTTGCCCGCCGCGAACGTCAGGGTCCGTGGGGCACCCTCGTTTGTGAACTGCGCACTGTGAATCACCGCTATCTGGAGATCTCGCTGCGGCTGCCGGACGATCTCAGGTCGCTCGACAATGACGTGCGCCAGACCATCACGGCCGCCCTGCGGCGCGGCAAGGTCGATGCGAATCTCTATCTGAGATCGAGCGGCCCGTCGCAACAGTCGCTCGAGATCGATACCGCGCTGCTGGATGCGCTGGTGGCACGCGTGGCAGAGGTCCGCCATCGCGTTCCCGATACGGCGCCGCTGAATCCGCTCGATCTGCTGCGCTGGCCCGGCGTCATCCGCGATGCGGGCATCGACAGCAAGCCGGTCCTGGCCGCGGCGCTCGAACTGTTGAAGGAGTCGCTCACCGAACTCAACGACACGCGACTGCGCGAAGGCCAGCGCATCCGCGAACTGCTGTCGAGCCGCTGCACGGCCATGCGCACGCAGGTGCAGGTCGTGCGCACGCGCCTGCCGGAAATCTCGCAGCGCCTGCGCGAGCGCATCGTCGAGAAGATTTCGCAGATGGGCGTGACGCCGGATCCGGAGCGGCTGGAGCAGGAACTGGTGCTGTATGCGCACAAGATGGACGTCGACGAGGAAATGGACCGTCTCACCGGCCATCTCGAGGAAGTGACGGGCGTGCTGGATTCCGCCGAGCCGGCGGGACGTCGTCTCGACTTCCTGATGCAGGAACTGAATCGCGAGGCGAACACGCTCTCGTCCAAATCGCAGGACGCCGAAACGACACGCGCCGCGGTGGACATGAAAGTGATCATCGAGCAGATGCGCGAGCAGATTCAGAACGTGGAATAG
>NZ_DAINNK010000046.1:863-42497 GCF_036735925.1 Povalibacter sp. | reverse complement strand
ATCAGGTCGATGGATTCAAGGTGACTGCGCTCGTCGACGAACACTACCTGGCGCGCGTCGCTGCCGGTCAGCGCGCCAGCGCGGAGATCGGCGGCGCGCCCCAGGCGATGCAGGTCGTCAAGGTCTATCCCGAAGTAAAGGAACGGCAGTTCCGCATCGACATCGCCTTCGCGGATGCGACGCCGTCTACCGTGCGTCGCGGTCAGAGTCTGCAGCTCAAGATCGAGATCGGCGCGGCGGCCGACGGCCTGGTGGTCGGCAATGGTCCTTTCTACGACGATACCGGCGGCCAGTGGGCCTTCGTGGTGCGCGATTCGCGGATCGCCACAAAGCATCCCGTGAAGTTCGGCCGCCGCAACCCGGACAGCGTCGAAGTGCTCGAAGGACTGCGCGAAGGCGACCGCGTGATCACGTCGAGCTATGCAACGCTGCAACGTTTCGACCGGATCGAAATTCTTGAATGAGGAGTCTCCCATGCAGCAGATCGCTGCCACCGCCATGGCCGTTCAACCCGTGAGCGCGGCGGATCGTCCGCAGCTCATCCGCCTGAGCGGCATTCGCAAGACCTATCGCACGCTGGATCTCGAAACCACGGCGCTCGACGACGTCTCGCTCGAAATCCGCGAAGGCGAGTTCGTCGCGGTGATGGGGCCGTCGGGATGCGGCAAGTCGACGCTGCTCAACATCCTCGCGATGATCGATGCGCCGAGCGGCGGCGACTACTACCTGCAGGATCTGCACATCTCCAGCTTTCCCGAAAGCCGCCTGGTCGATCTGCGCAAGTACAACATCGGTTTCATTTTCCAGAGCTTCAACCTCATCGACGATCTGTCGGTGTACGAGAACGTGGAGCTGCCGCTGCTCTACCAGGGCGTGTCGCGCAGCAAGCGCCAGGCGCGCGTGCGCGAAGTGCTGGAGCTGGTGGATCTGTTGCCGCGTGCGCGGCACCGGCCGGCGCAACTCTCCGGCGGCCAGCAGCAGCGTGTCGCGGTGGCGCGCGCCGTCGTCGGCGATCCGAAACTGATCGTCGCCGACGAACCGACCGGCAACCTCGACACCCGCAACGGCGAGGACGTCATGGACATGCTCACCACGCTCAACGAGCAGGGCGCCACCATCCTGATGGTGACGCATTCGCCGGCGCACGCGGCGCGCGCGCATCGCATCGTCAACATGCTCGACGGACGGATCGTGCCGGATGTCAGCGGCGTCCTGTAACGATCGTCTCGCTCCCGGGAATAGACCATGCTCATTCACTACCTGACCGTCTCGCTGCGCCTGTTGCGCAGCCAGTGGCTGGTCAGCGCGATCAACGTGCTGTGCCTGACGCTCGGGCTGGCGTGCTTTCTCGCGGCCTGGTCGCTGGCCGCGTTTTTCCAGATGCGCGATCACTACCATGCGAATGGCGACCGCATCCGACTGATCACCAATCGCAGCGATGCTGCTGGCGACGTGTCGCCCCAGACACCGCGGGCGCTCGCCGAAGCGCTGAAGCTGCGGTTTCCGCAGCTCGAACGGGTCGGCCGGATGGCCAATCCGGAGCATCTTGCCGTGTCGAGCGGCGATCGCTCGCGCTTCGCCGAAGTCGTCTTCGCCGATCCATCCATCCTGCGCATTTTCGATCTGCCGCTGCAAAGCGGCGGCCGTGACGCACTCGAACGGCCCTACAGCGCCGTCGTCAGTGCGGCACTGGCGCAGCAACTGTTCGGCACCGACGAGGCGATCGGACGCAGCCTGCGGCTGGCGAATCGCGGCGAGGTGATCGTTACCGGCGTCCTCGGGCCGATCCGCGAGCCGTCGCATCTGACCACCAGCGGTGCGTTCGGCGCCGAGCATTTCGACATGCTGGTGACGATGGTGTCGCGCGACGCGCTGCTCGGCTATCCGCCGTCGCCTGGCGCGTCCGCGCAGATATTCGACTGGCTGCCGTTCGGGTTTCGCACCTACGTCGTTTTGCCGGCGTCCGGCTCGCTGACCGCAGAGCAGATGAATGCGCAGATGGATGCCCTCGGCCGCGAACATGCGCTGGTGCAACCGGTGCCGACCTTCAGGGTCGATCCGCTCACCGTCTACACCGAACAGCGTGAGCACGTGCGGATCGGCAGCGGCCTGGAAACCGGGAACTCGGTTCCTCTTACCTTCCTGCTGCAGATCCTCGGCGCCGTCATTCTCGGACTCGCCTGTCTCAACTATGCCAACCTGGCCACGGCGCAGGGTGCGACGCGTGCGCGCGATGTCGCCCTGCGGCGCGTCGTCGGTGCGCGGCGCGGACAGTTGGTTGCCCAGTATCTGCTGGATGCGGCGCTTTCCACCGGGGTCGCCCTGCTGCTCGCGCTCGTCGTGCTGGCGATACTCAGTACGTTCGCGACCACGCTCACGCTCGCGCAATTCGCCTCGCTGTTCGCGCTCATGCCGCGCTTCTGGCTGCTGCTCGGGCTGATTCTTCTGGGAGTGACCGTCGCGGCCGGCGCTTATCCGGCGTTCGTGCTTTCCAGCGTGCGGCCGATCCACGCGCTGCGCGACCTGTCGAGCGGCGACGGCGCACGCCGGCGCGCCGGCCTGTTCACCGGACTGCAACTGCTGCTCGCGAGCGTGCTGCTGATTACCGCGCTGGGGCTGGTGCAGCAGCGGCGCGCCATGGAGCGTTCGGTCGAGACGCGGGCCTCGCACGCCCTGCTGCTCATTGCAAACGAACTGCGGAGCAGCGGATTCGACGTGCAAGTATTACTGAATGAACTGCGGCAGGTGTCGGGCGTGTTGAGCGTCACGGCGGCGAGCGAACTGCCGTGGGGTACCCGTTCCATCGTGCCGCTGAAAGTGGCGCTGGCCGATGCGCCGGACGGTGTCGTCGTGCAGCCGAAGCAGCATGTGATCGGCGACGATTTCTTTTCCACCCTGGAGATTCCGCTACTCGCCGGGCGCACGCTGTCGAGCGCGCGTGGCGACGACGTGAGCCAGACCGGCTTCGGTCTGAATTTCCTCAATGGCCAGGTCCGACCCAACGACGAGCGCGTCACCCATGTCGTCGTCGACGCCACGCTCGCCCGGCGGCTCGGTTTCGCGCGACCCGCGGATGCCATTGGCGCATCGATTCGTCTGCTGCCGCCATTGGACAACACGTATTCGCTGCCCCCGCGCTATCGCCGCATCGTCGGCGTGGTGGCGGATTCGGTGCTGAAACCTACCGATCTCGGCCTCAAGGGTGCGGTGTATCAGCTGAATCCCGAGGAGGCCGTCTTTCCCATCGTGAGATTGAATGCTCACGCACCGCGGGAAACGCTGGAAGCCATCGACCGGCTCTGGCACCAACTCGTTCCGCACGAACCGCTGGTCCGCCGCTTCGCCGACGAGGATCTGCAGCTGGCTTTCGCCTCGCTGGACCGCACGCTGCGCATTCTCGGACTGCTGGCCCTGTGTGCACTGTGCATCGCGATGATGGGGCTGTTCGCGATGGCGCTGCACGTCGTCAGCCGACGTCATCGCGAGATCGGCATCCGCAAGGCGCTCGGCGCCCGCAAACGACAGATCGCCTGGATGCTGTTGCGCGGCTTCGGCGGCTGGGCCGTGCTCGCCAACCTCATCGCCTGGCCGCTGGTCTTCATCGGCCTGCGCCGCTACCTCGAACAGTTCGCCATCGATGCCGGCCTCGGCTGGCTGCCGTTCCTTGCCGGCCTGGGCACCACGCTGTCATGTACCTGGCTGGCAGTGCTCGTACACGTGGCACGAACGGCGTGGCTGACGCCCGCGGCCGTTCTTCGGCATGAGTGACCGGTACCGTCATCTGGGTTTCACGCTCCGCGGCGTTCGCAGACATCCCGGCATTGCGCTGATCCAGGTCATCGGTCTGTCGGTCGGTTTTCTCTGTTTCCTGGTCGGGTTCGGCACGGCTCACTACTGGTCGATGAGCGATCGTCAGTACGTCGGCAGCGAACGGACCTACGTGCTGACCCAGGACGTCACGTACCGGGGAACGCCGCGTCGCGGAGCTTCGCCCAGCGCCGCCTATCATCTTGCGAAGTATGTCCGCAGCGACATACCGGAACTCGATGCCGTCGCACGCGCAGTCAACTGGTCGGCGTTGCCGGTGACGGTCGGTGAACGAACCCGGTCGCTGGTCATCGCAGGCGCGGAGCCGGACTTCTTCCGCATATTCAGACGTTCGAACGGCGGACCTGCGGTCGATGCATTGCAGGCGCCGCGCAGTGTCGTGCTGACGACCGCGGCAGCCGAACGGCTGTACGGGTCGGTCGATGTCGTCGGCAGGACATTGCGATTGAATGACCGGGTCGATCTCAGCGTCACCGGGATCTTCGAGCCGTTGCAGCCGTCGCACATTGGCCTCACGGGTTACATCCGCTTCGATCTGCTCGTGTCGTGGGATGTCATCGAGATGCTGATCCGCGAGAGCGAAGCAGCGATCGCGGACGAGAGCAATGAAATCTGGATTGCACTGTGCTGCGTCACCTACGTGCAGCTGCCACCGGATGGAACCCTGCGCCCGCAGGAACTGGAGCGGCGCCTGCAGGAACTGGCGAGCAGGAGGATTCCGGCCGGTCAGCGTGCCTTTGCCGCGATCGACATCGGCGCCATCCCGCTCCATGCGCTCCAGTCGACCGAGACGGAGCGCCTGCTGTTCGCCAACAGCGGCATCGATGTCTCGCTGGGCTTCTCGATGCTGGCGCTCGCCAGCGTCGTGCTGATCATCGCGTGCCTGAACTACGCGAACCTTGCCAGCGCCCAGGTGCTGGATGCGGAACGACAGCTCGGCGTGCGCAGGGTTCTCGGTGCCTCGCGGTGGATGCTGGCCGTCGAGCATCTGTTTCAGTCCGCCCTGTTCGCGACGGCGGCGCTCTCGGTGGCGCTGTTGCTCCTGGCGTCATGTCTCGCGTCCGTCTCGCCCTATCTCGGCGTCGATCCTGACCTCCTGCTTGCGAACGGCAGATTCTGGGCGTGCATCGCAGCGGCATGGGTGGCGGTCACGTGCTTTGCCGGCGCCGCGCCCGCATGGATCGCATTCTCGATTCCGCCCCGGGCAGCGCTGCATTCCGCGCGCGATCGTGCAATGCGGAGCTGGCGCGGCAGCCCGCTGGTGGTCGGCCAGTTCTTCATCGCGAGCCTCATGATCAGCATCGTCATCGTGGTACGGGCCCAGCACAGGGAACTGGAGCGCATCGGTCTGGGCGATACGCGTCAGGTCGTCGCCATCACGAACGATCTGACGACTGCAGATGTGCGGTTCGAAACGCTCAGGACAGAATTGCTGCGACACCCGCAGATCGAATCGGTGTCTGCCACCAGCGTCGTGCCCTGGGAGTTCCGTACCTTTCGCAGTCCCTATCGCCGGTCATCGTCGCCAGGCGCACTCGTCGTCAACGCCTTCGCAAACACGGTCTGGCACGACTACTTCGAGACGATGCACATCGATCTGCTGGCCGGCCGGACGTTCAGCGCCGATTTCGACGACGTCTCCGCCGCGATGTTTTCCGATCCCGAGAAGCCGGTGGCTCTCGTCATCGACGCGGCGCTGTGCAGCCAGCTCGGGTTTCCGAGCCCGCAGGCCGCAATCGATCAGTTGCTGTACGTCGGCAATCCATTCGGCACGAGCGCGCAGTCGCTGCGCATCATCGGTGTCGTGGCGAGCAAGCCCATGCACTTCGTGGGAGGCGGTGCGACGGCCGGCAGCTACCAGCTGCATCCTTCCGCAGTGTTTCCGCTCATCCGGACGCGCAGCACGGACATGGACGGCGCACTGCGGGTCATCGACGATGCGTGGAAGAGACTGGCGCCTCGGACGCCCCTGAGGCGCCAGTTCGTCGATGAGCTTTTCAGTCTCAACTACGGGATCTTCGAGCGCATCAATCGCGCCTTCGACATTCTCGGAATGCTGGCGCTGGGCATCGCCTGTCTGGGACTCGTCGGCTTCGCGATGCACAGGGTGCGCGCCCGCATTCGCGAAATCGGCATTCGCCGGACGCTGGGCGCCAGTGCGCCGCGCATGCTCGCGATGCTGGTGAGCGATTTCTCCAGGCCGGTACTGCTGGCCAATCTGCTGGCGCTGCCATTCGCAGTGCTCGCTGCGGAAATCTATCTGAGCGTGTTCATTCATCGGCTGCCGCTCTCGGGCGGCCCTTTTTTCCTCAGCCTGGCTGCAACCATGATCGCGGCCTGGGTCGCTGTTGCGTTTCAAGCGGTACGGGCGGCGCGCCTGAAGCCAGCCAGTGTGCTGAGACAGGAATAAGAGCAAGGCGGCGTCGCTATCCGCCCTTCTCCGACGGACTCATTCGCTCGACAGCCACCTCGATCTCATCGCGATCCCGCGGCCGGACCACGCGCGCGATTTCCTGGCCATCGCGCAGGAAGACGAGCGTGGGCCACAGCTTCACGCGGAAGGCGCGTCCGAGCGGGCGTCCCTTGCCGTCTTCGATGCGCAGATGACGGATGTCGGGATGCTGCTGCAGCGCCGCCGCGATGAGCGGTTGCGCGGCCTGGCAGTGACCGCACCAGTCGGTGCCGAACTCGAGGATCAGCGGGCCGCGGGTGCTGCGCACTTCGGCGTCGGACGGTTCGGGAGAAAAGGGGATCGGGTTCATGAGGGCTCAACGGTATGCAGGCGCATGAGTTCCGGGTTCACGGCGTCGGCGCGTCCGCCGATCCCGCAGCCTCGCACACCAGCCAGTCCACCGCGCCCGCGATGAGCGCATCGCCGAGGCGGCGCGGCAGGCACACCGCATAGATCGAATAGTCCGAGCGCACGGCGTCGCTGAAGACCTGCACCAGCCGTCCGCGCTCGAGTTCGCCGGCCGCAAACACGGCCGAGGTGATGGCGACGCCCTGACCCGCGAGCGCCGCTTCCAGCATCGAATTGCGATCGCCGCAGATCACGCCGCGGCGTGCGCTCACGCCCTTGGCGCCGGCTTCGGCCAGCCAGTGTTCCCACGATTCGTAGTTGTCGTCGTGCAGGAGCTGGAAGTGCTTCAGGTCGGCGAAGGTTTCGAGCTTGCGTCCCTTCAGCAGCGCCGGCGCGCACACGACGATGTCGCGCGGCTCGAACATGGGAACGACGTGCAGCCCGGGATAGTTGCCGCGACCGAAGCGGATGCCGATGTCGACATCCTCGCGCGCGAAGTCGACCAGCCGCGACGACGTCGTCACCTGCAGATCCACGTCCGGAAAACGCTGCGCGAAGGATTGCACGCGCGGCATCAGCCAGCGCGCCGACATCGAAGCGAACGTGGAAATCGTCAGCTTGCGACGCACTGTCGGCGCCGACACATCCTCGATCGCACTCGCCAGCCGATCGAAGGCCTGGCGCGTTCCCTCCGCCAGCAGTGCGCCATGCGCGGTGAGCTTGAGGCCCCGCGGCAGACGTTCGAACAGCTTCACGCCGAGGCGCTGCTCCAGCTGCTTCACCTGACGGCTCACCGCGGCGTGCGTGACATTCATTTCCTCGGCCGCGGCGCTCAGGTTGAGCGTGCGTGCGGCGACATCGAAGGCGCGCAACGGACCGACGGGGATCTTTTTCATGACAGCCACTGACGCGCGTGCAGAGACTGATGACGGCATGGCAGCAGTGCCGCTGGCATGATTCGCGCGGCCGTTGATTCGCCAACGCGAGACGGCCGGAGTGCTGTGGGGGCAGCGCCGCGACAGACCGTCGGTCCAGGCTCGTCATCGTTGAAAGTATGACTTCCAGTCATGGATACCGTGGCCTAACAATCGCTTTTTCAGGAAATTTCGTCGGCCTACGCTACACCTCCATTAGAGATCTGCACAGCTCATGAGGAGGCTGCCATGGACGAGTATCTGTTTACGGTGCTGGCGAAACTGAAGGCCGACAGGTTGACGCTGGAGCGCAAGGAGCGTCAGCCACGTGTGGAGGAGGAGGCGATCGAGTTGCCAGCGCATCGTTCGCCACGAGCGCGGCGCGGCCAGGTCGCATCGTCGGAGTTGTTGTCGATTGTGCCCGCGCACGGGTTGCGCGGGTGGAGTTGACTGGATTTTGTGGGGCCGGCCTCCGACTGTAGGTCAGGCTTCAGCCTGACATTTCCCAGGCCGGCTGAAGCCGGCCCCACAGGCAGAATCAAGCGGAGAGCGCGCTTACTGCGCCGCCATCACATGCACCAGCTTGCCGAGTTTCTCGATCGCACGATCGATCGCCGGCGACCAGGGCAGGCCGCAGCTCAGTCGCATGTAGTTGCGGTAGTCCGCCTTGGCGGAAAACACGATGCCCGGTGCGATGCCGATGCGGCTGGCCAGCGCGCTGCGGAACAGCTCGACCGCATCGACGTGCGCGGGCAGTTCGACCCAGATCACGATGCCGCCAGCCGGTCGCGTGATGCGCGTGCCGGCAGGAAAGTGACGCGCGACGGCATCGATGAAACTCTGCGCGTTGATGGAAAGAAGGGTGCGCACGCGCCGCAGGTAACGATCGTAGCCGCCGCTGGCGTAGTAGCGCGCCAGCACCAGCTGCTGCAGCGTCGGGCACGCGACGGAGGAATAGAACTTGGCGCGCGCGATGTCGGTATGGAACTGCGGCGTGACTGCCCAGCCGATGCGATAGCCGAGCGCGATGGTCTTCGACACCGAGCCGCAGGAGATCACCAGGCCCGTGTCGTCGAAGGCGCGCATCGAAGCCGGACGCATGCTGCCGTAATGCAGGTCGCCGTAGATGTCGTCCTCGATGATCGGAATTTCCATGCCGGTGAGCGTCGCGACGATGTCGCGCTTCGCATCGTCCGGCGTCAGCGTGCCGGCGGGATTGTTGAAGTTCGGCATCAGCACCGCCGCCGAGAGGCGCGTGCTGCGTGCGATGGTGCGCACCGCTTCGGCATCGATGCCGACGCCGGGCCGGTTCGGCACTTCGACGACCTTGAGACGCAGATGTTCGATCGCCTGCAACAGGCCGAAGTACGTGGGCGATTCGACCAGCACGGTATCGCCGGGCTGGCACACGACGCCGAGCGTCAGCGTGATCGCATCCATCGTGCCGCTCGTGATCACGACGTGGTCGGGATCGGTGGGCGCACCGGCGAGTGCCATGCGCTTCGCAACCTGTCGACGCAATTCCGGATCGCCCGGCGGCGGAATCAGTTCGCCCGCCTGCAGCGGCCGGTCGCGCAGCACTTCGCGCGTCAGGTTGTTCAAGCGCTGCGTGGGATACATCGAAGGCGATGTGAAGGCCCCGTTCAGCGGAATGATGTCGCTGCGCCCCAGCGCTTCGCGGCAGGTATCGAGCATTTCGGCCGCGACCGACATCGGCCGGCGCGAACGCGTGGGCTTGGCGCGCGGCTCGGGCACGGCTTTCGGATCCGGCGGCCGTACATAGAAACCCGACTGCGGTCGCGCTTCGATCAGTCCGATACTTTCGAGATGAACATAGGCCTGCACGACCGTGGAGACGCTGACCTTGGCGGTGCGGCTCATGCTGCGGACCGACGGAATGCGATCGTTGGTGCGCAGCGCGCCCGTGGCGATCTGCGTTTCCACCAGTCGTGCCACGCGCTCGTAGAGAAGAGGCGGTTGCGAAGACATCGACAGCTCTCCGTGCGCTCGAAACTGTGTTGGGAACTGTATTGGCGAGAGGTCAGTCTACCTGAATCTGTACTGCTTGCCAGATCGACGGGCAGAGTACGAGCATGAACATTCGCCTGCCGACATCCGTGTCGCTGTCGCTCGGTGTGCTGATCGCCTTTGCCGGCATCTACATCATCTGGGGCACGACCTATCTGGCCATCGCGATCGCGATCCAGACGCTGCCGCCCTTCATCAGCGGGGCGATGCGTTTCCTGCTGGCCGGCGTGTTGATGGCGGTGTGGCTGCGGATGCGCAGTCCGCGGCCGTTCGCCGGCGTCAATCTGCCGGCGGCCGCGTTGTGCGGCGTGCTGCTCGCGGGCATCGGCAACGGCTTCGTGATCTGGGCACAGCAGGGCATTCCGTCGGGCATCACTGCATTGATCGTTGCGGCCATGCCGGTGACGGTGCTGGTGCTCGACTGGGCCTGGTTCAGCCGCCGCGCGCCGACGCGACAGGGATTGCTCGGCACCGCGATTGCACTCGCCGGGGTGACGACGATCGTGCTGCACACGCGCACGATCTCGGGCGAAGCGAGTCCGCTGCATCTGCTCGCGCTGATCATCGCGGTCGTGGGCTGGAGCTTCGGCACGCTGCTGCAGAAGCGTGCGGCGGGCAAGGATCAGGTCTTCAGCTTCACCGGCGCGCAGATGCTGTTCGGCGGTCTGTTCCAGCTCGCTTTGAGCGTGTTCGACGGCGAATGGGCGCGCTTCGATCCGGCGTCGGTGTCGACGGCATCCTGGCTGGCCGTCGGCTACCTCGTCGTCTTCGGCAGTCTCATCGGTCTCAACTGCTATCTGTGGCTGCTGACGCGCGTGTCGGCGGCGAAAGTCACGACCTACGCGCTGGTGAATCCGGTCGTCGCGCTGATCCTCGGTGCGCTGGTGCTGCACGAGGAGATCACGTCCGTCGCCGTCATCGCCACGTTGCTCGTGCTGTTCGGCGTTTCGCTGGTGTTGTTCCAGGATCGCCTGCTGTTCCAGCGACCGCCCAAAAATCTTCCCGCCGCGGAGTGCAAATGACCGTGCAGGCTCACAACGTCGACTCGCCGGTTCGCCCGTCGCAGCGCATCCGCAAGCTGCGCACCTACGTGGACGGATTGACGATCATCAGTTTCGATCCGGCGCTGCGCGACGAATTCCGTCGCCTCAACATCGCCTGGCTGGAGCGCTACTTCAGAGTCGAGCCGATCGACGAACGCGTGCTCGGCAATCCGGAAGCGGAGATCCTGGCTGCGGGCGGCGAGATCCTGTTCGCGCTGCTCGAAGATCAGGTCGTGGGTACCGTCGCCCTGCGCGTCGTCGACGCTGACACGTTCGAGCTGACCAAGATGGCCGTCGACGAACGCTGGCAGAGCCGCGGCTATGGCCAGAGCCTGCTGGAAACGGCCTTGCAGACGGCCCGCGATCTCGGCAGGCGCCGGGTGATCCTGTATTCGCAGAGATCACTCAAGCCGGCGATTGCGCTCTATTACAAGAATGGCTTCACGGACATCCCGGGCCCGCTCGATCAGAAATACGCGCGCTGCGACGTGCAGATGCAGCGGCTGGTCGTTTAGTGCCTGTGGGGCCGGCTTCAGCCGGCCTTCGGAATGTCAGGCTAAAGCCTGACCTACAGTCGAAGACCGGCTGAGGCCGGCCCCACAGGAAAGCCTACTTCCCTACCCGCTCGCGATAGATGACGTAAAGCCCGCTGCCGACGATGATTCCCGCGCCGATGAGCATGCGCGAGCCAGGCAGCGTCAGCCACAGCAGCCAGTCGAACGTCATGCCCCACAGCAACGCGGTGTATTCGATGGGCGCGACCACCGCCGGTGACGCCTGGCGGAATGCATAAGTAATGAAGTGCTGGCCGATGGCGCCGGACAGGCCGACACCGAGGATCAGCCAGCCGTGTTCGCGCTGCAGCGGCGTCCAGTCGAACAGGGCGAAGAAGCCGCTGAACAGCGCCATGAACAGCAGTACCCAGAAAATGATCGCCGCGCCCGTGTCGGTGCGCGACAGGATGCGGATCGTGATGGCGCTGATCGCATACAGCACCGCGGACGCCAGTGCCGCCAGGCCGCCGATCGTGATGATTCCGGTGCCCGACGGTTTCAGTACGACGATGACGCCGATCAGGCCGACGATCACCGCCGCCCAGCGCCGCCAGCCGACCCGCTCGCCGAGGAACGGCACCGCCAGCGCGGTGATCAGCAGCGGCGCCGACATGTAGATGGTGTAGGCGTCCGCCAGCGACAGGAATCGCACGGCGTAGACGAACAGCCACAGCATCGCCACGCCGATGCAGCCGCGCAGCAGGTGCAGTCCGATGCGCTGCGGCACGATGTCCCGCCAGCGGCCCCACAGGCCGGTGGCCAGCAGCAGGAAGGGCAGCGATGCGATGGCGCGCATGAACGTCACCTGCATGGGCGAATACGTCTCCACCAGACGCTTCATCGTGACGTCCATGACCGAGAACGCGGCAACGGCGACGATCATGGACAGGATGCCGCGGAGATTGGAGGACTGCATGGAGGAATGTTCGGGCAGGGTGCGTGCCGCACGATACACGCTGCGCCTTGCACTTGCTCACGCCGTGCGGCGCCGATGACGTTGTACACTGCCGCTCCCTTCGAACTGCAGCGGCTACTTCCATGCGCCATGTCTTCATCTGCGATGCGATCCGGACTCCGATTGGACGTTACGGTGGTGCGCTCGCACAGGTCCGCACCGACGATCTCGGCGCGATTCCGCTCAAGGCATTGCAGCATCGCAATCCGAACGTGGACTGGGCCGCGGTCGACGATGTGTTCTACGGCTGCGTCAATCAGGCCGGCGAGGACAACCGCAATGTTGCGCGCATGGCCCTGCTGCTGGCCGGACTGCCGGCTGCCGTGCCCGGCGCGACGATCAATCGCCTGTGCGGCTCGGGCCTCGACGCCGTGAATCTCGCCGCACGCACCATTCGCAGCGGCGAAGCAGAACTCGTCATCGCCGGCGGCGTGGAAAGCATGACGCGCGCGCCGTTCGTGATGGCCAAGGCCGACAGCGCCTTCTCGCGTACGGCGAAGATCGAAGACACGACCATCGGCTGGCGTTTCATCAATCCGCTGATGAAGGCGCAGTACGGCGTCGACTCGATGCCCGAGACCGCCGAGAACGTGGCCGCCGAGTTCGGCGTGAACCGCGCCGACCAGGATGCCTTCGCGCTGCGCAGCCAGCAGCGCTACGCGCGCGCCGCTGCGCAAGGATTCTTCGACAGCGAACTGACGCCGGTGGAGATTCCGCAGAAGAAGGGCGATCCGATCCGCTTCGTGAAGGACGAGCATCCGCGCGAGACGACGCTCGAAGCACTCGCCAGGCTCAAGGGCGTCGTGAAGCCTGACGGCACCGTGACGGCGGGCAATGCGTCAGGCGTCAACGATGGCAGTTGCGCGTTGCTGCTCGCCAGCGAAGCCGCCGCAGCGAAGTACGGACTCAAGCCGCGCGGGCGCGTGATCGCCACGGCGACGGCCGGTGTACCGCCGCGCATCATGGGCATCGGCCCCGTGCCGGCCGCGCAGAAAGTGCTGCAGCTCACGAAGCTGTCGATCGGCCAGATGGATGTGGTCGAACTCAACGAAGCCTTCGCCGCGCAGGGCCTCGCCGTCATGCGCCAGCTCGGTCTCGCCGACGATGCCGCGCACGTGAATCCCAACGGCGGCGCCATCGCCCTCGGTCATCCGCTCGGCGCCAGCGGCGCACGCCTCGTCACCACCGCGCTCAACCAGCTCGAAAAAACCGGCGGCCGCTACGCGCTGTGCACCATGTGTATCGGCGTCGGGCAGGGCATCGCGATGGTGATCGAGCGTATTTGAGAAGTTTTCACACGGAGATCACGGAGACCACGGAGTCAGGGATCAAGAAGGAAGAATTTCCACGGGGGAAGAATGGGGACACGGGGAGCACGGGGTCTCGGAACAGAAGAATCTCTTCTTATCCCCGTGTTCCCCGTGTCCCCATTCTTCCCCCGTGGAAATTTCTTCTTCTCTTCTCCGGCCTCCGTGGCCTCCGTGATCTCCGTGTGAACTCCGAGTCCTTACGGGCACGCTGCCTTGCAGTCGCGCAGTTCATCGCGGCAATACCGCTGCGCCGTCGTTTCGGTCTGGTAGCAGTCGTAGCGCATCGAGGCGATGTTCTGCTGGATCGCATCGACGCACAGGCCGTAGGTGCGGGCGAAGCGCGAGCGGCACGCGGCGCCATTGCCGCAGTAGCCGGCATTGTTGAAGTAACCGCAGAAGTACGTGTAGTCGTTGTTGCGCATCGTGAACGGATCGCGGCCGGCGTTGGCGGCGCGCTTCGAGCACTGCTGGCGGGCGCGGCGCACTTCGCTGCTGCAGCGGGTTTCGGCGGCGTCGCACTGATTCATGCACGTCGTCTTCGCATCGGCCTTGGCGCCGGCATCGACGGCGGGGTCGCCGTAACCGGCGGTCGTCACACCGAGCAGCGACAGCGAAAGCACCAGGGTTCTTGTGATGGTTCTCATCGGCGCACCTCGCGGAGTTCGCGTCGAATGTCGCAGGTCCGTTGCGGACGGTCAATCGGCCGGCGGGCTCACTCGAGCTGCATTTCCATGCGGACCGACTCGTTCTGCGACTTGCCTTCGGAACGCTCGGAGGTGATGAACACGCGTTCAGGATTCAGTTCGGTGTTGACGAGCAGGGCATCCTGAACGGCGCGGGCGCGCTGGCGTCCGAGTTCGGTGAGCGCGGCATCGTCGGGTTGCAGCCGTTCCAGCAGCGAGCGATCCAGGAACTGGATCTGTGCGTCCAGATCGACGCCCTTGTCCGTCTTCGTTTCCGGCGGGTACTCGGGCGCCGCGTTGACGATCTGCCTGTAGGCCTTCTCTAGTTCGGCCACGCGCTTGCGCCTGGCGCGGTCGTCCGTGAGTTCACCGGGGGGCGGCAGCGTCGCGGCCAGGCGTTCCTGTGCCAGTGCGGCGCCGTCGGCTTCGGCGACGACGGTCAGCGGGACGTTCAGCTTGAGCTGCGGACGTTCGACCAGCGCTCTGGACAGCGTATTCAGCTTCTCGATTTCCGTCGGCGCCAGCACCGCCGTGCCCGGCGCGAAATCGACGTAGGCGAGTTCATCGCCGCCACCGAACAGCGCGCCGAGCGCAGCGAACGGGGCCGTGACGATCTTGGTGAGCAGGCCGAGCACCGCCTTCCAGATGATCGGACCGAGCCGGAATTTCGGATCGTCGAGCGTTCCCGTCACCGGCAGGTTGACGTCGATGACGCCGTGACGATCCTTCAGCAGCGCGACGGCGAGCTTGAGGGGAATCGGCGCGGCGTCCTTGGAATCCGTCTTGGCGCCGAACTCGAGATTGTCGAGCACGATGTGATGCGCGGCATCGAGCTTGCGGTCCTGCACCTTGTAGCGTAGTTCGGTCGAGAGCTTGCCCTTGCTGATGTTGTAGCCGGCGAACTTGCCCGAGTAGGGATTGAAGGTCGTCAGCTCCATGTTGCGGAAGTTCATGGCGAGGTCGGTGTAGACGCTCGCCGACAGCAGGTTCACTTCGCCGTTGATGTCCACCGGCGCGTACTTGTCCACCTTGCCGTCGAGCTTCACCTTGGCGCGCGAAGCGGGCGCGGACGACAGGCCGACGATGCTGCCGTTGAGCGAAAGAATGCCCGTGGCGAACGAAGGTTCGATGGAGTAGTCGGCGAAGTTGGCGGAGCCGTCGATGAACTGCACGGTGCCGATGCGCACCGGGAACACCTTCTCCTTCTCCCTGACCGGCGCCGCCCGCTGGCTCTCTCCTTCGTCCGTCGTTTCGGGCGCCTGTACCGGGCCGTCCGGATTGAGTACCCGCGTGATGTTGAGCGAGGAGTCCTGCGCAATCACGACGCGTGCGTAGGGTTGTCGCGCGACGATGCGATCGATCGACAGCTTGTCGGGATGCAGCGAGAAATCGATGCCCGTGAGCGCCAGGCTGCGCCACTTGAGGAAGTCCTCGTTCACGAGCTGGTCGGTCGTGCGCAGGTCGGCGACCTGCACCTCGCCCTTGAAGGTCACCGGCTGCGCGGATTCGGGCGCGCTCGCGTAGGTGACGTCACCCTTGGCGCCGAGACGTCCGGAATGCAGCGTCATCGCCGTCGTCTTCGCGATGTAGGGCTGCAGCACCGGCAGATCGAAATCCTTCAGGTCGATCGCGAGCTGCGTGGTCAGCGGCGTCAATTGCAGATCGCCCTTCGCGAGCAGGCGGCCCCGTTTGTTGATGGTGATGTCGGAATCGATCTGAAGTTTCGCGTCGTCGTCGGTACTCCAATCGTTCAGCGTCACCTGTACCGGTGCGAGTTCGAACTTCGTCGCCGGATTGACGCTGCGATCTTCGGCGGTGAGCGCAGCGTTGGCGAGGCGGATGGAGTCGATGTGGATACGCCATTCGTTGTCGGCAGCGCCCCCTCCCTGGCCCTCCCCCGCAAGCGGAGGAGGGGAAGAGGCATGCGGAGCGTCCTTTCCTGCTCCCTCCTCCGCGGAGCGGGGGAGGGTTGGGGTGGGGGTCTTTGCCACACCGAACAGCCGCATGAGACTGATCGACCCATCGCGCTCGATCGCCGCGGCGATGCGCGCATCCTTCACTTCGACGAGCTTCAGCCCCACATCGCGCTTCGCGTACGAAAACTGCACCTCCTGCACATCGATCGCCGGCAGTACGATCGGCGCTGCCGCGTTGCCGGTGCGTTCGGCCAGCGACAGTTCGCGTATCTGCGCGCTCGGCAGCGTGACATCGAGCGAGAACGCAGGATCGAGCGCGAAGCGATAGGTACCGCCGATGTCGGCCTGTCCGGAGGCAAGCCGGAACGGAATCGATTCCTTTATATAGGACTCGATCGTCGCGATCTGCAGGCCCCGGACGCTGAAGCGGCCGTTCGAGCCGAGCGGCCGGACGGTGAACTCGCCGGTCCACGCGAGCTGCTCGCCCGCGGTGGTCGTGCCGCTGAAATCGTAGGCATTCTCGAAATTGGCGTCGGTGCGGAAATCGTCGAGCGCGAACCGGATCGGCGTGACGGCGCCCTTGAACGGTTCGGCGAGCGTGTAGTCCGCGACGCCGATGCGCCCCGAGTGGACCGAGAGATTGCCGATGCGCACGGCGGTCGGCTCGGAAGGCTCTTCGGGTTCCGGCGATGGCGGAAACAGTTTCGCGAGATTGACCGAAGCATCCTTCTCGATGACGAGTTCGATGTTCGGCGCGGAGAGCTGGACTTCGTGCAGCACGATGGCTCGCCGCCACAGCGAGGCGAGCTGCGCGTTCGCGTACAGATGACGGAACGACACCAGCGGCGAACCGTCGGCCTCGCGCAGATCGAAGTTGCTGACGCTGGCATCGAGGACGAAGGGATTGAAACGCATCTCGCCGATCGACACCTGTCGATGCAGCGTCTGCGTCACGTATTTTTCCATCTGCATCCGCGCCACGTAGGGCACGAGAAAGAAGCCGGCCAGCGTGTACAGCAGGATCGCGCCCGCAGCGATGCACAGCGCGATCCAGTGAAGTTTGATCAGCGCCAGCAGCGGCGCTGTCAGCAGGCGGACCTTGTTCATGGAGCGAAAATCGACGGGGAGTGAGGGTCGGCCGGAGTATGCGGACTCCGGCCGGCCCAGTCATCCGGGCGAGGACTGTGGGGCCGGCTTTAGCCGGCCTCTTTCGGAGTCAGGCTAAAGCCTGACCCACACCACTGTCTCCGCGTCGCGACTATTCTTTCTCGAACACATTCCTGTACACGAACCCCGCCACCGCGGCGCCCACGATCGGCGCCACCCAGAACAGCCACAGCTGTGCGAGCGCCCAGCCGCCGACGATCACGGCAGGTCCCGTGCTGCGTGCAGGATTGACCGACGTGTTGGTCACCGGGATCGAGATCAGATGGATCAGCGTCAGGCACAGGCCGATGGCGATCGGTGCGAATCCAGCGGGCGCTCGCCTGTCGGTGGCGCCGAGGATGACGATCAGGAACATGAACGTCATGACGATCTCGGTCAGCAGGCCCGAGTGCAGCGAATAGCCGCCGGGCGAATGTTCCGCATAGCCATTCGAGGCGAGGCCGCCCGCGAGATCGAAGCCGGCCTTGCCCGACGCGATCATGTACAGCACCCACGCGGCCAGAATGCCGCCGAGCACCTGCGCAATGATGTACGGCAGCAGCTGCGACGCCGGAAAGCGCCCGCCTGCCCACAGTCCGACGGAGACTGCAGGATTGAGATGGCAGCCGGAGACATGCCCGATGGCGAAGGCCATCGTCAGCACCGTGAGACCGAAGGCAAGCGCGACGCCCGCGAGGCCGATGCCGACTTCCGGAAATGCCGCGGCAAGCACGGCACTGCCGCAGCCGCCGAGCACGAGCCAGAACGTACCGATGAATTCCGCGATGAGCTTCTTGCTGAGAGGCATGGTTGTTGTTCCTCTTGTTGTTGGACCGAGAGCGATCGGGTGAATCTTGTGGGGCCGGCTTTCCCGCGGGATTTCCTTCGGTCACAGCCGGCCTGAAAACAGTCAGGCCGAAGCCTCACCTGCAGTCATCACAGATTTCTTTCTTCGAACCGCGCCACCACCTTGCCGTCCGCATCGAACAGTTCCAGGTGGGCGCCGCTGATCTTCCAGCGCGTTGCGGCATTCAGCGCCTTGCCGAACGCAGCTTCGAAATCCATGTTCGGACACGCCATGCGCGTCAGCGCCAGTTGCTTGAACGTGATCCGCTCGCCTTCGGTTTCGTATGCGCCGACCACGCGGTTGCAGCTGCCGTTGCCGAACACGCGGTGCTCGTTGCCTTCCAGTGCGATGAAAGGCTCGCGCTGCAGCTTCGAGACATCGACGGGCTCGTCGTTCAGGCGCGTCAGCACCCAGCGCGTGCTGACGAGGTCATGCGTGACGCCGCGCGCGCCGCAGCTTTCGTTCGGCCAGAAGCGCACGAACCTGTCGACCACCAGCATGTCGACCGTGCGATCGCCCTCCATCGCCGGGCGCGGTGCGATGCGACCTTCGACGCTCGCCAGCACCGCTGCGCCCGGCTCGCGTCGCACGGTTGCATAGGCGGTCTGCAGCGCGACATTGTCGCCTTCCATCGCCACCGGCAGCTTGAGGCCGGTGAGACATTCCTCGAACTGCGCCGCGTCCGCCATGTAGCGATACAGGCCGCGCATCGTGAGATGCGGTTCGAGCGCCGTGTAGTCCGGCTGGCGCACGATCGTGTAGTTGAGGTTCGACTCGATCGGCTTGCCCTCGATATCGAGCTTGCTGAGCGTATCGACATCGCGAATGGCCCAGGCGGAGGGGCGCTCGCCGCTGCCGGTGAGCGTGAGGACTTCGTCTTCCTGGATCGACCATTGACCGATGTCGTCCACGCTCGTGTCCCGCTCCAGGTACGTCATGCGCAGCACGTACACATGGTTCGCGCGCAGATCCAGGTCGAAGCGGATGCCGGGGCAGTCGGCACACGGCAGCGTTCCCGAATACAGCGCCGGCAATTGCTGGGGCACGCTTTGCGCTGCGGACGAGGGCTGAGGCACGGCGCCCGCTGCGGGTTGCGGCGCGGCTGCCGGCGGTGCGGCGGATTTCTGTTCGCAGCCGGCCATCGCCAGCGTGCAGAGCAGGGCAGGCAGGAGAGCAGGCAGTTTCATGACCGTCCTTCAACGTCGTGCATCGTTCTGATCGTTCGGCATCGTCGGCAGGTGGCGGCAGACTAGCCGGAGCCGTCCGGTCCACGCCATAAGGAGAAGGTGAAACTCCGGGCCGATCGCGTAAACGGCGGCTTGGGCGCTGCGTGCGCCGATGCTATGGTCGGCGCGTCGCGAGATCCGGTGACCCTCGATGCGCATCTTCGCTCTCAACTGTGGCAGTTCGTCGATCAAGAGCGTGCTGATCGACACGGATTCGCGGCAGCGCCTGCTGGACATGCACATCGACAGCCTCGGGTCGGCCGAGTGCCGGTTGCTGATCGACGACGAACGCATTCCGCTCGATGCCGGCACCGACGCGCAGGCGGGCATGCGTCGTCTCATCCAGGAACTGCGGTCGCGACGCCGGGGCGATCAACCCGTGCAGGCCGTTGCGCACCGGATCGTGCACGGCGGCGCGAAGTTCGTGCGCCCGACACTCCTCGACGATGACACGCTGCGCGCCATCGGCGAACTGAACGATCTCGCGCCGCTGCACAATCCCATGGCCGTCGCCGCCGCGACGCTCGCCCGCCAGGAGTTGCCCGGCGTGCCGCACGTTGCCGTGTTCGATACCGCATTTCACGCGACGCTGCCGCGACGGGCGCGCGAGTACGCGTTGCCGCGCGACATCGCGCAGCGACTGGGCATTCGTCGTTACGGCTTTCACGGCACCAGTCACGGACAGGTGGCGCGCAGCGTGGCGGCGCATCTGGAAATGGATCTGCAGGCATTGCGCATCGTGTCGTGTCATCTCGGCAACGGCGCGAGCGTCGCGGCCATCGAATACGGACGCAGCGTCGAGACCAGCATGGGCATGACGCCGCTCGAAGGTCTCGTGATGGGTACGCGCAGCGGCGATGTCGATCCCGGCGTGCTGCTGCACCTGATGGATCACGGCGGCTACACGTCGGAAACGCTCGGCCAGCTGCTGAACGGCGATTCGGGCCTCAAGGGGCTGGCGGGAACCAACGATGTCCGGCAACTGGAACAGCGGGCGGCCGATGGCGATGAAATCAGCCGCCTGGCGCTCACGCTCTATGCGCATCGCGTGCGCAAGTACATCGGCGCCTATGCCGCCGTGATGGGCGGCGTGGATGTCGTCGCATTCACCGGCGGCATCGGCCAGAACAGTGCGCTGATGCGCCATCGCATCCTGCAGCGACTGGATTTCCTCGGCGCGCGATTCGACGAGGATCGCAATCGCGACGCGCAGGTCGATGCGGAAACGGTCGTCTGCGACATCTCCGATGAATCCTCGCGCACACGCCTGCTGGTCGTGAGCGCCAACGAAGAACTGGAGATCGCGCTGCAGGCCGCTGCGTTGCTGGAGACGGCCGACGTGGACAGGAGCCTTCGCATTCCCATCGAAATTTCCGCGCGTCACGCGCATCTGTCGCAGCCGACGATCGAGAAGCTCTTCGGTGCCGGCTACCGGTTGAGTCCGCGCGCGGAGCTGTCGCAGCCCGGCCAGTTCGCCGCGCGGGAGTCAGTCACGCTGATCGGTCCGCGCGGACGTATCGAGAAGGTGCGGCTCATGGGGCCGCCGCGCGACCATGACCAGGTCGAGATCTCGCGCTCCGACGAATTCATCCTCGGTGTCGATGCGCCGGTGCGCATCTCGGGCGATCTGCGCAACACGCCGGGCATCACGCTCGAAAGTCCGGCGGGCCGCACCACGATTGCCAGCGGCGTGATCTGCGCGCGGCGCCACATTCACATGAATCCGCACGATGCGCGCCGCCTCGGTGTCCGCGATCACGATTCCGTGAGCGTTCGCATCGACAGCGACGGTCGCGATCTCGTTTTCAACGATGTGTCGGTGCGGGTCTCGGAAAAATTCGAACTGCGCTTGCACCTGGATACCGACGAAGCGAACGCCGCGGGCGTGCGTCCTGGCGATACCTGCGAGCTGATACGATCGCCGGCATGACGCAGGAACTGATTTCGATCGCCGATACCGGCTCCGACACGTCCGCCGCCATCGCACCGTGGCGCGGCGCGCTCGTCACTTCGTTCAAGGTGCGCGGGCACGACGTGCTCTACCTCGATCAGGAGACGTTCGAGGATTCGCGCAAGAACGTGCGCGGCGGCATTCCGATCCTGTTTCCCTCGCCCGGCAGGCTGACCGACGATCGCTGGCGCTGCGACGGACACAGCGGCTCCATGAAGCAGCATGGCTTCGCGCGCACGAAAGCCTGGGACGTCATCGGGCGCACACCGCAGAGCGTCACGCTGCAGCTGGCGTCAGACCCGGAAACGCTCGCGCAGTATCCCTGGAGATTCAGGGCTGTGTTCGAGGTGAGCGTCTCGGCCTCGCGCCTGCACCTCGACATGACCATCGAGAACCGCGACTCGCGGCCGATGCCGTTCGCGTTCGGCTACCACCCGTATTTCGTGGTCGGCCACAAACTCCACTCGCGAATCACCAGCGACGCAACGCAGGTTTTCGACAATGTCACGAAGCACAGCAGGCCGTTCGATGGCTTCTTCGACCTGACGGCCGACGAACTCGATTTGCATCTACTCGACCAGAAGGCCCATCGCATGATCCTGCGACGCGAGGAGGGCGGAGAAATCGAAGTCAGCGCCTCCGACGATTTCGCTTACTGGGTGGTGTGGACGCTCAAGGTGAAAGGCTTCGTGTGCGTGGAGCCGTGGACGGCGCCGGGGAATGCATTGAACAGCGGGGAGAGGCTGTTGAGAGTGGGAGCGGGAGAGAGGTGGCGGTCGTTCGTGGAGATCGCCTTCCGCGGCGCGGCGGAGGGTCAGGGTGGGGCCTCCTACTGTGGGGCCGGCTTGAGCCGGCCTCTTTATCAGAAGTCAGGCTAAAGCCTGACCTACAGGAACCCCATCCATCCTTCCCCCGCTGCGCGGGGGGGGAAGGGACGTACGATCCTGCCTCGGGTGTGATCTTGCGAATCCTGTTCTACGAGGAGCCGACGGACAATGAAGGCCATCGATCGCCACTTTACCCGCCTGATCAACGGAACGACCCAGTTCGTCATTCCCGTATTTCAGCGCGACTACAGCTGGACCGAAGCACAGTGCGTCCAGCTATGGAACGACATCGTTCGCGTCGGTGGCGAGGAGAGTACGCCGGGTCACTTCATCGGCTCGGTCGTCTACATCCCGTCTGGCGACACCGCCGCCGGCTTCACGCGCTGGTTGCTGATCGACGGGCAGCAGCGTCTGACCAGCGTCACCCTGCTGCTGATCGCGCTGCGGGACCATCTGATCGAGACCCATTGGCAGCCTGCCGGCGAGGACGATCCCACGCCGAAGCGGATCGAAGCGTACTTCCTCAAGAACTCGCAGGAGGAGGGCAGCCGGCAGCACAAGCTCGTTCTGCGCCGGCACGATCAGGAAGTGCTCAGTGCATTGCTCGATGGACAGGCGGTGGCGATGGACGACGAGTCCCGGGTGCTGGAGAACTACGAACTGTTCAAGGAGAGGATGGCGGCGGTCGATCCGCGCGTGGTCTATCGCGGAGTCGCGCGGCTGATCGTCGTCGACGTGGCGCTGGACCGCGGCTCGGACGACCCGCAGATGATCTTCGAGAGCCTCAACTCCACCGGTCTCGATCTGTCCCAGGCGGACCTCATACGCAACTTCATCCTGATGCGGATGGATGAGAGGAATCAGACCCGCCTGTACGACACCTACTGGCGCCACATCGAAGATCATTTCCGCGGTTCGCCGGCGGCGTTCGACTCGTTCGCCCGTGATTTCATGGCGCTTCATTCGAAAGCCGTCCGGCAGACTCGCGCCGACCGGATCTACTACGAGTTCCGCGATTTCTTCCGGTCGCTGCAGCAGGAGCGGGGCATCGATGTCGCATTGCAGGAGATGCAGCGCCATTCCGGCTACTACGCTGCGTTCGTCGGTGCCATGCCGGCGCCGGCGCCGTTCTCGGAGCAACTGCTGCGCCTCAATCGCCTGGCCCAGGTTGCCGCCATCGTCGTGATGCGCCTGATGGATTGTCGGGAACGCTGCGGCACGCTCACCGACGCCCAACTGGGATCGGCGCTTGCGCTGCTGGAGAGCTACGTCTTCCGACGTGCCGTGTGCGGCATGCAGACCCGCGGTTACGGTCAGTTCTTCATGCAGCTGGCGCAGCGGATCACGGACGAGGCGCCGTTCGACGCTCTGGTGCTGGCGCTTGCCGCGGCGAGCGAGGCGAACAGATTTCCTGCAGACGACGAATTCCGGACGGAGCTGGAACGGCGCGACGTCTATCACACACGCAACTGCCACTACATGCTCGATCGCTTCGAGAACTTCGATACCAGGGAGCCGTGCGATACCGGCAGCTACACCATCGAACACGTACTGCCCCAGAACGAACGCCTGGGAAAGAAATGGCGCGACATGCTCGGCGCCGACTGGAAGGAGATCCAGAACACATGGGTGCACCGGTTGGGTAACCTGACGCTGACCGGCTACAACAGCACGTACTCGGACCGGCCGTTCGAGGACAAGAAGGAGGTCAAGGGTGGCTTCAACGAAAGTGCGGTGCGTCTGAACAAGTTCATCCGCGAGCAGAGCCAGTGGACGGAAAAGGAGATGGAACGCCGCGGGCGTGTGCTGGGTGAGCTCGCGCTGAAGATCTGGCCGTCGCTCGATGTGAGCCCCGAGATGCTGGGCCTCGCGCGGCGGACGGAACTGCAGCGTGAGGCGCAGCAGTATTCGGTCGAGCAGCTCACGATGTCTGGCGAAGTCCGCGAACTCTGTGAGCATCTGCGGCCGCTCATCCGGGAGATCGACCCGCGCATCATCGAGGTGCCGCGCAGGAACTCGGTTTCCTACTATGCGGATGACGGGGATTTCTTCCTGGAGATCCTGCCGAGAAAGTGGCGCCTGATCCTGCTGCTGAACCTGTCGCTCGGTGAATGTGTATACCGCGACGAGTTCGTCAGGGATCCTGCCGATTTCAAGTTCATCGCCAATGCGGAGCACGATGCCGGTGTGATCTACCGGATGAAGGATTCAAGCCAGAGCGAAGGAGTGCTGCAATTGATTCGCCAGGCGTACGAGCTGGCGGCGAAGTAGCGGCGATCAATCGGTCTTCGGGGAAATGGGGACATTCCTCATATCTCCCAACGTTTGCGCGTGCTCCACCACGCGCACCCAGATGGCGGCTCGCGAATGAGGAATGTCCCCATTTCCACCATTTCCACTCACTCTTGCTCGAATCCGTGGTTGCAGGCCGCTAGCCTTTCGGTTTCCAACCTTCCTGCGGAATGGTGTTGATCATCCACGGCACGCCGAACTTGTCGACCAGGCCACCGAATCCCGGGGACCAGAAAGTTTCTCCGAAAGGCATGTTGACCTTGCCGCCGGCCGACAACTGCTCGAACCAGCGGCGGGCTTCCTCGATGGACGCGCTGTGAAGCGTGACGTCGAAGCCGTTCTTCGGTTTGTCGATGTTCGGAGCCCACTCAACATCCATGTCTGCGCCCATCATTGCCTGGTCGCCGACGTCGAGCCAGCAATGCATCAGCCAGTTCTTGTACTTCGGGTCGCTGATCGGCATGCCGGGCGGTGCGTCGCCATAGGGAATGGCGGCGGTGATTTTTCCTCCGAGCACTTGCGCATAGAACGCGAAAGCCTCGGCGCATTGCCCGCGAAAACTCAGGCTGGTGACGATTTTCATGGTTGACAGCTCCTGTTGCGGTTTGTGATCGACGATTGCACCCCGAGGCAGATGCCGTCTTCGTGATGCAAGGACGAACCTGCGGCCTGGAATCCGACATCAGACGCAATGGGTGGGGGGTTTCTTACTGTGGGGCCGGCTTCAGCCGGCCTCTGAGGAGTCAGGCTGAAGCCTGACCTACAGGAACCCTGTCCCCGCTGCGCGGAGGAAGGGAGCACGATCCGGCTTCATCCCATCGTCGAGCGATCAATCTATCTTCGAGGGCTCTCCAAACCACCGCAAGGCAGCTCCGGCAAGTTCCTCATCCCCGGTCGCATCCTGGGCGGCCCAGGCGACGAAGCCGTCAGGGCGCACGAGCACGGCGCTGACGCCGAGCCGATCCCGGGCGTCGCAGGCGACATGGTCGATCCGGTCATGCCAGCGACTCGCGAATGCACGAAGCGATGTACGGGCGTCGAAGTCCAGCAGCAATCCCTTGCCGCGACTCAGGAGCGGGCCGATCTGCCTGCCGTCGGTCAGTTCGAAATCGGGAACGCTGCGCCCGATGAGCGGATGGCTGTCGCCAAGATCGTAGCGAAGCGATACGCCCCACACGCGCTCGGCAAAGTACGTGGCGCCGTCGCGAGTCGCGATGAGGTCGCGAATGATGGTTTCGAGCGCGCGCGTGCTGCGCGTCGGCCGCATGAGTGCAACCTGGGCGCGCGACCAGTCGAGCACCTGCGCGCCGACCGGATGCCGTTCACTCATATAGGTGTCGAGCAGGTCAGTGGGCGCCTGGCCGCGGATCGTCGCCGCCAGTTTCCATCCCAGGTTCATCGCATCGCCGAGGCCGAGATTGAGTCCCTGACCGCCCAGCGGCGAGTGGATGTGCGCCGCATCGCCCGCGAGCAGTACGCGGCCGCGACGGTACGCCGTCGCCTGCTGGGCGCGATCCGTCCAGGTCGTCGCGAGCTGGAGAGCCGTCAGGGTGATGTCCGCGCCGGAGATCCCGCGCAACACCGTCTGTACATGGTCGAGCGTGATCGGTTGCGTGCGATGGAATGCACCGCCGTCGAAATCGACCATCGCGATCGTGCCGGGCCTGGCGTAGGTGTACATGCCCGTCGCCGTGTAGTGCCGGCCGACGTGGAGCCTGTCCGGATCGGCGAGCTCCACTTCGACGGAATAGCCGGTGAACTCGGGTTCGGTACCGACGAAGTCGATCCCGCCCGTCTTGCGCACCGTGCTGCGCGCGCCATCGCAGCCGACGAGCCAGGAAGCGCGGAACGTTTCCGCACCGGCGCGAATGATGACTTCGTCACCTGACTGCTCGACATGCTCCACTGACAAGCCGCGTCGGATCTCGACGCCCGCCCCGGTTGCGCGCGCGGCCAGCACGGATTCGAGGTGCTCCATCTCGATGGGTACGTGGGTGCCTGCCGGACTGGGCAGTCGATACGGCCATTTCGACGGATCGATGTCGTCGTGGAAGAACTGGATGCCGGCGAAGTGGCCGCCCGGGCGGCGCGGCTGCTGCTTCCAATGGGCGGCCGCTGAAATACGATCCGTTCGATTCTCCGCGTCCGGCGGGGCGACGACGTCATTCAGCAGATTGCGTCGGTAAAGGGCTTCGAGCGTCGGCGCCGACAGGCCGCGCATGCCGAAAGGAAGCCGCTTCAGGGGCGAACGCGGATCCTCTGCCTGCTCGATTACCAGTACCGACAGGTTGGCGAGCCGCAGTTCGCCGGCGAGAAACAGTCCGACGGGACCGCCGCCCGCGATGACGACATCATGGAGAGCGGTGGCAGGGTTGTGCATGAACTGTTCCTGATCGGCGCGCAGTGGAGCACCGCGCGCTGAAATTATCGATGCAGCTTACGCCAGAGCATTTACGCTTGAGCGGGAGATGTCGCCGATGCGGTGGGAGTGCTCATGCTGATGTTGAAGACGATCGGGCTTTTCGTGATCACGGCGATCGCCGAAATCGTCGGCTGTTACCTGCCGTATCTCTGGCTGAAGAAGAATGGTTCGGCATTCCTGCTGCTGCCGGCGGCGGCGAGCCTGGCAATCTTCGCCTGGCTTCTGACGCTGCATCCAGCCGCCTCCGGGCGCGTCTATGCCGCTTATGGAGGCGTCTACGTTACGGTTGCGCTCGTCTGGCTCTGGAAGGTCGACCGCGTTCCGCTCACGGCAACCGATGTGCTGGGCGCCGCGGTGGCGCTTGCCGGCATGGGCATCATCGTCTGGGGCGGGTGGGCGCGTTGACGCGGCGGTTGAAAGTCAGCCGCTGGATTGACTGGCAGTGAACACCACCAGCTGAGCAGCGAAAGCCCGCTGGTAGGCGGGCCGCGCCTCGCCGCGGGCGATATAGGCGGAAAGGTTCGGGTATTTCTCCAGGCCCCATCCGCCCAGCCTGAGCAGTACCGTCACCATCAGCAGGTCGCCGGCGCTGAAGGCACCGTCGAGCCAGTCGGCCTCGCCCAGCCGACGGGAGAGTTCTGCCAGCCGTCCATCGATCCGATCCTCGAGGAGGGTGAGGCGCTCCTCGTGCCAGCGCTTGTCCTTCTCGAAGAGTCTGGCCATCGAGCGCTCGACGATCGGCGGCTCCACCGTATTGAGCGCAGCAAACATCCATGCGATGGCGCGCGCCCTTGCATTGGCGTCCGCCGGCAGCAGCCCGCCATGCTGCTGCGCGATGTGGAACACGATCGCGCCCGACTCGAACAGGGCGAGATCGCCTTCCTCATAGGTGGGAATCTGACCGAAAGGATTCAGCCTGCGATGTGCGGATTCCTTCAGCTCGCCGAACGAAAGAAGCCGGACGTCGTACGGCTGGCCGGTTTCTTCGAACGCCCAGCGTACGCGCATGTCGCGGGCCAGTCCGCGGCCGCGATCGGGCGAGCGTTCGAAAGCGGTGATGGTGGGGGTCATCGAAGCGCTCCTGGGGCTGGTTGCACCGTCTGTCACTCGAAGGACGAGTTGCGGCCCGGCTTTCCGACAAGATTCGGGCGTTCCCGCCAGTATCGCTTCACTTGCTCGCGCTAGGGGTGCAGACACTCATCGGATCGGTGGCTTGCGCACTCCGGGTTCGCTCAGCGTGTAGTGCTGTGTGGATTCGATGCCATGGCGATGACGACATCGTGGCGAGCGGCAGGGCGGTTGTGCATGAGCTACTCCGAATCAAGATCTTCAACTATAGTTTCCGGCGGAGATGGCATTCCTCCCTTAACCGCCGCACTCGCGGCTGATGATGCCTACCGGACCTTGATGACGAGGCGGTAGGCTGCGCACACCTCCCGCTTCCGGTTACTCACGACACGTGCGTGCGGAGGCAATGCGGTCATGAATAGTCTCGGATTCATAGCAGTCGGCGTGGGAGCCGCGCTCGGTGCGTGGCTGCGCTGGGTTCTTGGACTGTTGCTCAATTCATCATTCCCGGCGATTCCGCCTGGCACTCTCGTCGCGAATCTCGTCGGCGGCTATGTCATCGGTGCTGCAGTCGGGGCCTTCACGCTCGTACCTGCAATTGCGCCAGAGTGGCGACTGCTCATCGTCACCGGATTCTGCGGCGGACTGACCACGTTCTCGACCTTCTCCGCAGAACTCGCGGCCTTGCTCCAGCCTTCTCGTCCAGGGTTGCTGGCGCTTGCCGTCGTGCTGCACGTCGGTGGCTCGCTGCTCGCGACACTCGGCGGCATCGGCTCTGCTCGCTGGGCCATCACTTCACTCCTGGGAGTTCAGTCATGAACGGCTACCAACTCGGTTTCTACACCACTCTCGGACGTCGCATCCATGGCAAGCCGATCAAGGACTGGTTGATCAGCCTGGCGCGGGAGCTGGGCATCCCGGGTGCGACCGTTTTCGCCGGCGCAGAAGGCTACGGCCACGATCGA
Organism: Povalibacter sp.; assembly: GCF_036735925.1. Lineage (NCBI taxonomy): Bacteria > Pseudomonadati > Pseudomonadota > Gammaproteobacteria > Steroidobacterales > Steroidobacteraceae > Povalibacter > Povalibacter sp. The sequence continues at coordinate 13,722 of NZ_DAINNK010000046.1, read as the reverse complement.
CGATTCCACTCCATGCACTTCTTCGACCTCACTGACGAGCCGATACTGCTGGTGATGATCGTGACGGAAGAGCAGAAGCTTCGTCTGTTCTCGCGGCTCGGGACGGAAAACTGCGAGCTGTTCTATACCATCCAGCCTGTCGAATTCGGCATCGCCGGCGGACCAGTCGATACACGAGGGTAGTTCGATGGAGCGTTGGATTCTGTACGCCCTGATCTCCATGCTGTTCGCGGGGTTCACTTCTGTCATTGCGAAGCTCGGACTTGCCGGCATCTCCGGCGATCTCGGGCTGGCCATCCGAACGTGCTTCGTATTTGCCTTCGTGCTGATCTTTGCCGCAGCGGTAGTGCCGCGAGGCGAACTGCAGGCGCTGTCGATCACCAACGTCGCCTGGCTCGCCCTCTCCGCGGTCACGACGACATTGTCATGGGTGTTCTACTACAAGGCCATCAAGCTCGGCGACGTCTCGACCGTGGCACTCATCGACAAGGGCAGCATCGTGGTCGCCGTCGTGATGGCCGTGCTCGTTCTCAAGGAGGCGCTGACCCTGCAGAAGCTGGCGGGTGCCGCGCTGATCCTCTGCGGCCTGTTCGTGATCGCCCGGAAGTAGATGTCGATCCCGCGGCACTCGGAGGACCCGTTGCGGCCCGGCTTTCCGACGATGTTCGGACGTTCCCGCGAGGAAAGCCGGTCCCACACGCAGATCGCTACAATCTCCCGATGAGCATCACACGTCTGCCCGGCTTCGCCGCTGCCCTCGACCGGGCCATCGAGGAGATCGGACTGCAGGAGTACTACCGCAGCACCGTGCGTCCGCTGTTCGGCATCCCGCGGTCGCAATGGCCGATGTGCTGCGGCGGCGGTTGCGAACCCTGTGCGCAGCTGCTCGTGGCGGTGGCCGATCGCGTCTACGAACTGCTGAACCTGCCTCGCGACTGACCCTGCCGTGGGACGCGCGCGCCGACAACTTTCCCCTGCCAGCACTGCGCTTCCGGTCGCGGAAGATGCCGTGCTCGACCGGCTGTTCGCTGCGCAGCGCCAGTCGCAGCCGACGCATTCCGGCGCGCGGCTCATCGCGCCCGGAACGGAGGCCTTCGCGTTGCGTGCGCTCTCGGCGCGTGCGGCGGTTCGCTGCCTGGATCTGCAGTACTACATCTGGCACAGCGATGCGACCGGGCGCTACCTGGCGCACGAGGTGCTGCGCGCGGCCGATCGCGGCGTACGCGTGCGGGTGCTCATCGACGACATGGATGCCCGTTCGCGCGATGCCGTGCTGATGGCGCTGGACCAGCACCCGCTGGTCGACATCCGCGTGTTCAATCCGTTCACGGTGCGCTCCGGCATTCTGCTGACGGCGCGCGAACTGCTGTTGCGCGGCTCGCGTCTCAATCACCGCATGCACAACAAGGCCTGGATCGCCGATGGCCGTATCGCGCTGGTCGGCGGCCGCAACATCGGCGACGAGTATTTCGCTGCGAGCAAGCAGGTGAACTTCGTGGATCTCGATGTGCTGCTGGCCGGTCCGGCCGTGGCGCAGGCCACGCACATCTTCGATCGCTACTGGAACAGCGAGAGCGCCGTGCCGATCACGCGGTTGCGCCGCACGCGCCGCGACCGCCAGTCGCTCGAAGAAGTGCGCGGACTGCTGGGCGCCGCCGCGTGGACGCAGGAATCGAGCGAATACGTGCGGCGCCTGCGCGAAACGCCGCAGCTCCACGATCTCATCGACCGCCACTACGAACTCGTCTGGTCCGACGGCGTGGAGGTCATTGCCGACGATCCGCGCAAGGCGCTGAAGCGACGACCGGAGGACATCGATCCGGGCGTCCTGCAGAGCATCAGCAGCGCGTTCGAGCGCGCGCGCTGCGATCTGCGGCTGATCTCGCCGTACTTCGTTCCGGGCGCCGGCGGCGCGGCGCAACTGAAACGCAAGGCGGGCGATGGCTGCGTCGTGGCGGTGCTGACGAATTCGCTGGCGGCAACCGATGTCGCCGCCGTGCACGGCGGCTATGCGAAGTACCGCCGGCCGCTGCTCGAGGCGGGCGTGCAGCTGTTCGAGCTGAAGCCGGCGCCGGAAGAGGATGAAGGGAAGGAGGGCGAGGAGCGGCGCAGTCCGCGCCTGCGGCTCGGCTCCTCGCGCGCCAGCCTGCACACCAAGGCTGCGATCGTCGATCGGGAACGGGTCTTCGTCGGCTCGTTCAATCTCGATCCGCGTTCGGCGACGCTCAACTGCGAGATGGGCGTCTGGATCGCGGACGCGGCCGTCGCGCAGCAGATGCAGGAAATGTTTGCATTCGGCGCGACGCCGCAGCACAGCTTCGTGCTGTCGCTCGACGAGCGCGGCCGCCTTCGCTGGACGGAAAGCGTCGCACGGCAGGCGATCGTTCATCGTCGCGATCCTCACGCCAGCTGGGCCCGTCGCTGCGTGACCTGGCTGCTGCGGCATCTGCCGATAGAGTCGCAGCTGTAGGCCGCGTTAGCTTGCGGTCGATGATGAATCTGCGCATTCCCTTCGCTCTTCGCCTCGCTGTCGCCGCGTTCGTACTGCATGCGGGTGCAGCAACTGCAGACGTCGTCGATCCGGTCGCGCGTGCGATCAGTGCCGAACTCGATGCGGTCGCCACCGGCGGCACGGCCACCGTGCACGGCGCCGGTATCGCGATGACGGATCTGCTGGAGGAGTTCTATTCGCGCCGGCAGTATCAGCCGGCCTGGACGCAGCCGCAGGTGGCCGCGCAGCTGCGCAAGGCGCTGGCCGACAGTTACGCCGACGGCCTCGATCCCGCCGACTACTACCTGCCGCTGCTCGAAGAACTGTCTGCGCAAGCCGAGACGCCGACCGCGGCGGTGACGGTGCGCGGCCAGTACGACATCCTGATGACCGAAGCGCTGCTGCGTCTCGGCTACCACCTGTCGTTCGGCAAGGTCGATCCGCAGTCCTTCGATTCGCAATGGAATTACGGTCGCACGCTGGAGCGCCGCGATGTCGCGCGCGAGATCGAAAGCGCGATCGCCGCGCAGGACGTCTATCGACGCATCGAGGCGCTGAAGCCGACGCATCGTCTCTACGTCGGCCTCAGGCAGGAACTCGCGCGCTATCGCGACATCGACGCCGCGGGCGGCTGGTCGGCATTGCCGGCCGGCCCGACGATCAAGGCCGGGATGGCCGATGACCGCGTGCCGATGCTGCGTGCACGGCTGGTTGCGACCGGCGATCTCGATGCCGCCGCCGTCGTCGATTCGCCGCTCTACGATCCTGTCACCGAAGCGGCCGTGCGACGCTTCCAGCAGCGCACGGGCAGCGATGTCGACGGCGCCATCGGGCCGGCGACGCTCGCCGCGCTGAATGTGTCGCCGGCGGAGCGCATCCGGCAGCTGCGCATCAACCTGGATCGCGGACGCGTGCTGCTGCAGGACCTGCCGTCGGAATTCGTCGTCGTCAACATCGCGGGATTCACGATCTACCTGGTGCGCGGCGAGGACATCGTCTGGAATGCGCGCGTGCAGGTCGGCAAGACGTATCGCAAGACGCCGATCTTCCGCTCCGACATCACGTACCTGGTGTTCAATCCCACCTGGACCGTGCCGCCGGGCATCATCCAGAACGACATCCTGCCGGCGGCGCGTCGCGACCCGGACTCGATCACGCGCCGCGGACTCAAGGTCATCGACCGGAGCGGTCGCGTCATCAGTCCGTCGGCGGTCGACTGGTCGCAGTACCGCAGCGGCAACATTCCGTACACGCTGCGCCAGGATCCGGGGCCGGGCAATGCGCTGGGACGGGTCAAGCTGATGTTTCCCAATCCCTACCTCGTGTACCTGCACGACACGCCGTCGCAGGGCCTGTTCGAGCGGGCCGAGCGCACGTTCAGTTCCGGCTGCGTACGTGTCGAGCGTGCGCTGGAACTCGCCGAACGGGTCCTGGCCGATCCGGAGCGCTGGAATGAAGCATCGATTGCGCGCACGGTCGCGGCGGGGCAATTGCAGAATGTCACGCTCGGCAAGAAGATTCCCGTCCTGCTGGCCTACTGGACGGCTTGGTCGGACCAGCAGGGACTGATGAATTTCCGTCGCGATATCTATGGGCAGGACGAACGCTGGCTCGCGGCGCTCGACGCGCCGTTCAGGATTCGCGCACGGCCGCTGTTCGCAGAATGAAAGCTTTCAGATTACCGGAGACCATCGAAGCATCATGACCAGTCATCGCACCCTGATCGTCGCTGCACTCGCAGCCTTCGCCGCGCTGGCGGCAGTGCCGGGACGCGCGGCCGGACTCGGCTTCCTGAAAGAGACGCCGCTCTATTACTTCGGCGACGCCGATCGCAAGCTCATGAACGCGGCGGTGCTGGCGGTCCTGAACGCCGACGATGGACATTCCGTGCAGGAATGGCGCAATCCGCGCAATGGCTATTCAGGAAAGGTGCAGGGCACGGGAAAATTCAGGTCCGAGGACGGGCTCGACTGCCGCAAGCTGAAGATCTGGATGCAGGCGCGCGGCGTGGAAAGCGAATCTTTGTATCCGGTCTGCCGCGCCGGCGGCGGCGAATGGCGGCTCGCCGCGGGCAAGCAGCTGAACGCGACGACGTAGGCGGCCTAGGGCGAACGCCTACGTGCGCTGCACAACGTTCTCCTGTAGGTCAGGCTTTAGCCTGACATTCTGAAGAGGCCGGCTGAAGCCGGCCCCACAGCGGGCGCGGGAACCTGTCGGTCCGCGGATAGTCTTGAGAAGGCGAGCACCCCGCGAGTTACACTGCCGTCGGCCGTGCAGCGTCTACAGAAAGTCTCCAGCGGATCGAAGCCAAGCCCATGACCTCATCGTCCGAAGAACGTCTGCCGTCTGATTCCGCAGCTCCGCATACCGCACGCATCATTCCGTTCGACCGGCAAAGCGAACTGCAACGGGCAGTGCAGCAGCGCGCGCAGGAGCGTCTGGATGCCGAGGCCATCAAGCCGAAGGTGCCGATCGCGCGGCGACTCATCACCTTCGCGGTCGCGCTGATTCCCGTAACCATCATCTTCAGCGGCTTCCTGCTCGCGGTGCATGCCGTGCGCGTGATCACGTCGCTGTATGCGACCACGCCGGCGACCCAGGCCGCACCGCCGGCGCCAGTGGCCGAAGCACCATCGCAACCCGGCGTCGTGATTCTTGTCCCCGACAAGACCCTCGCTCCGTCCGCGCAAGAGGAAGATCTCACACAGAGATCACGGAGAACACAGAGGTCGGAAGCAGAGTAAGAACAAAGAATGTTTCCACGGGGGACACGGGGAGCACGGGGGTCGGAACAGAAAACTTTCTTGTCCCCGTGTTCCCCGTGTCCCCCGTGGAAATAATTCTTCTCTTCCGACCTCCGTGTTCTCCGTGATCTCCGTGTGAAATTCCTGATCTTTCCTTACGCCGCGCGCAGTCCCTTCAGCCGCAGACCGAGCATCACGAGCAGCACGCCGAAGAATACGGCGTAGAGACTGATGATCCAGACGACGGCGATGGCGCCGGCGCCCGGGCTCACGATCATCAGGATGCCGAAGATCAGCGACGCGAGTCCCGCCAGGCCCATCAGCCATTCGTTGTCGATGTCCTTGCGCAGCCGGATCGCGGCGACGATCTGCAGCACGCCGACGATCACCGCCCAGGCGGCGATGAACATCAGCAGCACGATGGCGGTGACGCCGGGTGCGACGAACGTGAGGATGCCGGCCGCGATGCCGGCGAGTCCGATGAGGATCAGGATCCACAGCGGCTTGCCCGAATCGCGCCAGCGAAACGCGGTGATGAGCGACACGATGCCGTCGGCGAGCGCATAGATGCCCCACAGCATCACCAGCACCAGCACGGTCATGCCGGGCCAGAACCACGCCAGCACGCCGAAGGCGATGGCCAGTACGCCGCGCAACACCACCAGCCACCAGTGATGTGCCGCAGCCTGAATCAGGGGTGAGAAAGGCATGTCATGTTCTCCATAGCAGCCACAGCGCACCGGCGGCGCCGAGGATCAGGACGCCGAGCGACAGCGTCCACATGGCGACGCGGCTCGGGTGATAGGTGCCGGCATCGATCTGACGCGACACCTGGTCGAAGCGCACCGCCGACCACAGCGCGAGTGCAATGCCGAGCAGCACCATGCCGAAGCCCACGCGCCAGCCGGCGCTGAATGAACCCGGATGCGGGCTGTCGTGATGCTCGGCGATGAACCAGCTGAACTGATGCAGCGTGATGCCGAAGGCGAACAGCGCGATCGCCGTACGCACGTAGGCGAGATGCGTGCGCTCATTGGCGAGATGATCGGTGAAGTAGGCGCGCTTCACCGGCGACGCTGCGTCCGGCATCGGGCTACTTCAGCATTCCGGCCAGCATGCCCTGCACGCCGCTGCCGCCGGCCTTGCCGAGATAGTCGGTGACCATCGGTGCGAACTTCGTCACCGTTTCCGGCTTCATGCCCAGCTTGCCGAGCGCGCCGTTCAGCCCCGCGAGATTCTTGAGCGGCCCGGTGACGGCGCCGAGCGTCCTGGCCTGTTCCATGTACTTCGATGCACCGGGGACCAGCGCGGCGATCCTGTCGAAGTCGCCCTTCGCCAGTTTTTCCTGTGCCAGCGTCAGGTAGGAACCCAGGCCGCCGGTCGCCTGCGATTCGGTCACGCCGAGCTGACTCGTCAACATCCCCATCAGCGGATTCTTGATCGCCGACGACAGCGAACCGAGGTCGGTGATCTGCGCGGATGCGATGGCGGGCAGCGCAGCGATGCCCAGCAACAGCGTGCGTCGGTTCAGACCGCTCATGATTTGCTCCCTTGCGCCGCAGCGCTTCGATGGATGGTCGCGCTCCTGATAGCAGCAATCCGTCGGGGAGTCATCCGGTGGCGAGGGGAGCGCGTGCTGCCCCTCGCGCGTATTGACGCCACGCGGCGTCGATGGCGGTTTCAGTGAACGCTGGCGAGCAGCTCGGCGGCGCCGTTCCAGAAAATCTGGATACCGATGCAAAGCAGCAGAAACGCCGACAGCCGCATGATCACCGCGGTGCCGGTGGGGCCGATCTTGCGCGAGATGCCATCGGCGTAGCGATACAGCAGGTAGATGATGGCGCACAGCAGCAGCGTCGCCAGCGTCATCTGCGCCAGGAACCACAGGAACTGGCCTTCGCCGATATTGCGCGGCCGGTTGGTGCCGAGCGATACGGCCACCGAGATCGTTCCCGGTCCCGTCGTCAGCGGCATGGTGAGCGGATAGAACGCCATGCGGCTCGCCGTGCTCGCCGTCGGCAGTTCGGCGGTGGACTTGTCCTGACCGGGTTCGGGATCGGGTGCATTGAGCATGCCCCACGCGGTGAGCGCGATCGCGATGCCGCCGGCCACCCGCAGCACCGGCACCGAGACGCCGAAGAATGTGAGCACGTATGCGCCGACGTACAGCGATGCCGTCACGATGACGAAACTGTAGATCGCCACCCAGCGCGCGAGCGCGGCGCGCAGCGTCGGATGAAACCGCTGCGTCGCGCTCAGGAAAATGAAAAGCCCGCCCAGAGGATTGACGATCGAGAACAGCGCGGGAAACGCCAGCAGAAAATCTCTCATGGGCCTGCAGGGGGAATGCCGGAACCGGCGGCTAGCATAGCCTGCGGCAGTGCGTTGCCAAAGCGACGGCAGAAAGTCGCGACGACATCGGTCGTGCCGGTGCGCCATGAACGGAATTTCCAGTGATCTTCGTGTCGATTGACGAGTCAACTGTCGGACGTTCTTACTGTAAATCAGCGGCAAATAAGCAATTCCACTCTGGATTACACGTAGGCACTTCTCTTAGATTTTTTTTCGTGCTTCTGCTGGCACGCCCGATCGCAACGGCAGCATCCGTTTCGCCCGGGCGAGCAGAGGCACGTTCCACGACCCGGGGAATCTCCATACGCAGTTCGTCGCAGTCGCCAGCCGGCTGCGATGCGCATCGTCGTCGCGACACATGCGATCTGCGGGCACGGAGTTCCGTGAGCTCGAGTTGATCCTGCATCAGGCGCGCCCGCGGCGCCTTCAATGTCCGTCCTTCAGGAGGCTTTATGCGTAGAACCCTCATCGCAACAGCGGTCGGCGTTGCCCTGTTCGGCACCAGTGCGTGGGCCGGCGACATCGATCAGCGCAGTGCGGCAGGCGACGATACTTTGACAGCGACGTCGACCGATTCGGACCAGAACAACGACAAGAGCACGGGCGACAATCGCAGCAACGACGGTGCATCCGCAGCCGATGGCTTCGGCACCGCAGCGGCGAACAACGCATCGACGTCGACTTCGACAGCGAGCAATGCGTTCAACACCAACACGGCGGTGGCCAGCACGGAACTGTCGGGCACGGTGTCGGGCGTCGAGATCTCCGGCTTCGGCAATGTCGCCAGCAACTGGGGCAATGCCAACGGCGGTCGCGGCGGTGACGGCGGCGCAGGCTACGGCGGCGAAGGCGCTGGCGGTACGGGTCGCGGTGGCGATGGCGCGGGCGGCGCAGGCGGTTCGGGCGGCGACGGCGGTTCGGGCGGCAGCGGCGGATCGGCCGAGAACGGCAGCGCGAGCGCCGGCGACGCTACCAACGGCAGCGCGACGAATGGCTACGCAAGCGCGGGCAACGGCGGTCGCGGTGCACGCGGTGGCGCCGGCGGCAGCGGCGATGGTGCGAGCGGCGATGGCGGTCTGGGCGCCGGCGCGAATGGCGATACCTGGTCAGGCACCGCGACGGGCGGCAATGACACGGCCGCGGGCGCCGCGGGCGGCAACGACGCGAGCGGCGGCAGCGCCGGCGGCAGCGACGCCTTCGGTGACGGCGGCAATGCGCGCAATCGCGGCGCGGGCGCCGATACGGCGACCGGCGGCGCATCGGCGAGCACCGGCGGAACCAGCACGGGCGGTGACGGCACGAGCGGCTCCAGCACGGGCGGCGCAGGTACGGGCGGCACGAGCACCGGCGGCGCGGCGAGCTCGACAGGCGGCACGGGCACGGGCACGGGCGGCGCGAGCGGTGCAGTCACGAGCACGGCGGGCGCAGGCGGAGCCGGCGGCAACGGCGGCGACGGCGGTGCGGCGACGAATGGCGATGCGACCAACGGCGATGCATCGACCTCCGCGACCAATGGCAGCGCAACGGCGGGCGAAGGCGCCGTCGGGGCAGCCGGGGGGAATGGCGGGGGCGGCGGCGCAGGGAACGGGGGCGGCGGCAACGGCGGTGCGGGTACGGGCGGCGTCGGCAATGGCGCGACCGGCGGCACCGGCGGCAATGGCGGCGCCATCACGGTCGATGCAGGGACGTTCGATCTGTCCGCCAACATGACGGGCACGGCGCAATCGGCAGCGGGTGTCCTGGTGGTGAGCAACAACAGTGGTTTCGGCTCGCTGGTACAGCAGGCCGTGACGGTGCAGGCCAATCTGAACCTCGGCAGCCCGTAGCGAACCATTGCAGGTGCAATCACCGGAGCATTGTCCGGACGGCGCTGCAACGCCGTTCGGGCAGGCCCGTCCCTCGTTCGCATGACGTGCGGCGCAGGCTGCGCGTCATGTGGACGACAACAGGAGCCAGGCCATGCGTACTGTCCAGGCTTTCGTACTGCTTGCGTTCGCGTTCGGCGCAGGCGCGGATGAAACGACACCCGTCGCGAGCGAGACGACTTCCGATCTCGGCGCGCCGGTCGCCGCAGCGACGCTCGACGAGCTGCGCGGCGGCGATGAAGACATCACGACCAATGTGATCCGCGTGACCGGCGACGTCTCGGGCAACAGTGCCACCGATGTTGCAACGGGCGCGAACACCATCCGCGAAGGATCGTTCGCGGATGCCAGCGGCTTGACGACGGTGGTGCAGAACACCGGCGCCAATGTGCTGATCCAGAGCGCCACCATCGTCAACGTGCAGTTCGTCGATCCATGAAGCGTCGATGCACAAAAGGCGCGTGGCTGCTGCTGGCGCTGGCGTCCGGCGCCCAGGCGACATCGCTCGATGTCGCGGTGGCGCAGGACGGCTCGTATCGCATGCGCGTTACCAGTCTCAAGGAAGCGCGCTTCGCCACCACGCTGCGGCAGAAGTACGACTTCAGCTGCGGCTCCGCGGCGCTCGCCACGCTGCTGACGTTCCACTACGACCGGCCGATCAGCGAGCAGGCGGTGTTCGCCGAAATGTTCCAGGCGGGCGATCGCAGCAAGATCAGCAAGCAGGGCTTCTCGCTGCTCGACATGAAGCACTACCTGAATGCGCATGGCTATAGCGCCGACGGCTTCGAACAGCCGGTCGAGCGACTGGCGCAGGAACGCCTGCCGGCCATCGTGTTGCTGAGCGAGCGCGGCTATCGCCACTTCGTCGTCGTGAAGGGCCTGAGTCGCGGCCGCGTGCTGGTCGGCGATCCCGCCATGGGCACGCGCGCGATGTCGATCGAGCGTTTCAAGAGCCTGTGGGTGAACAACATCCTGTTCGTCATCCACAACCGCCGCGAGCAGGCGCGTTTCGATCTGGCGGCCGACTGGCGCATTGCGCCGTCGTCGCCGCTGGAACTGTCCATCGTGCGCGACGATCGGCTCGATACATTGCCGGTGCGGCGGGCGGGGAGTTTCTGATGGGTACGGTGAAGGCGAAGACCCCCTCCCTGCCCTCCCCCGCTTCGCGGAGGAGGGAATCGAGAGGTGCATCTCCTGCCCCCTCCTCCGCGAAGCGGGGGAGGGCCGGGGTGGGGGCGCTTCTTGCAACGATCACCATTCACGGCGCCCTCGCCGCCGATCTCGACTGGCCGCCCGTCGATGCCGCAGCACTCGACGACCTGCGCGGCGGCTTCGAGATCGTCAACGGACTCAAGGCCTCCTTCGGCGTCGAGCGCGCCGCCTATGTCAACGGCGAACTCGTCGCGAAACACAGCGTCAACATTCCGGACATCGCCGCCATGACGCCCGAGCAGGCGAGCGCGCTCAACGAGGCCATCAACAGCGTGGTGCTGATCCAGAACGGTCCGAACAATTCGTTCGATGTTTCGAATGCCGCGCCGGGCTCCACCATCATCCAGAACACGCTGAACGACCAGCACATCGTGACCCTGACGACGATCAATGCCGACGTCGCTTCGCTGGCCGTTCTGCGGGACGTCGCGGCGCAGGAGTCGCTGCAGCTCGCGCTCAACCGGGTCACGGGGGCACGCTGAGAAGGAGGTTTGCGTGAAGGGCTCGAATTCCCGGCTGCAACGAAGCAGTTCGATCGTCGCGGCGATGTTGCTCACGGTGCTGGCAGCACCGGCGGCCGGTCAGGATGAATCGCCGCAGCTGGAATCGCTACGTCGGCAGCTCGCCGAGCAGAGCACCAGGCTCGAACGCATGCAGGAACTGCTCGACCAGCAGCAAGCCACGATCGCCTCGTTGCGCGATGCCATCGACGAGGAAATCCTCGATCAGCAGCGCGGCGGTACCGGCGTCGGTACCGAACTGTTCGCCGCGGCCGCACCTGCAACACCGCCCGCGCCGGTCACGCCATCCCCGGACGTCACCGCGCCGCCGAAACCGGTCGGCGAAGCGCCGAAACCGCAGACCCGCGCGCCGGAAGTGGCGCAGATCTTCGCCGAACCCACGGTGCTGACCCAGGGTGGCAACTTCGTGCTCGAGCCGTCGCTGCAGACCTCTTACTGGGCCAGCGATCGCGTCACGCTCGTCGGCTACACCGTGATTCCCGCGATCCTCATCGGACTCATCGATGTGCGGCGCGTGAAGACCACCGCGGGCGTCGGCGCACTGACGATGCGCTATGGCATCGGCAACCGCTTCGAGTTCGAAGTGCGCGCGCCGTACGTCTACACGTCGGTGGATTCGGTGAGTCGGGAAATCCTCACCGGCAGCGCCTTCGACAACGTGTTCAATGCCGAAGGCCACGGCTTGGGCGACATCGATGCGACCGCGCGCTTCCAGTTCAATCGCGGCGACTACAGCAAGCCGTTCTGGATCGGCTGGCTGCGTTATCGCTGGGCGACGGGCAGGGATCCGTTCGAAGTCGTCACCGACTGCGTGACCCGCTGCGTCGGCAACACGACCGGTACCGGCCTGCCGCTCGAACTGCCGACCGGCACCGGATTCAATTCGGCACAGGCGGGCCTCACCTGGCTGTACGCCTCTGATCCGGCGGTGTTCTTCGGCGGTTTCAGCTACCTGCACAGCTTCGAGCGCGACAATCTCACGCGCACGTTGCTGCTTGGCGAGCAGGAACCGCTCGGCGAGATCGCGCCCGGCGACATTTTCGGTTTCAACGTCGGCATGGGCCTCGCGCTCAACGAGAAGGCGTCCTTCAGCATCGGCTATGACCAGAGCATCGTCGACAAGACGCAGCAGAACGGCATCGACGTACCAGGTTCGGTGCGTACGACGCTCGGCACGCTGTCGCTGGGCGTTTCCTATCGCTACAACCCGACGGCCACGTTGAATCTCGCGCTCGGTGTGGGCGTCACGCGCGACACGCCGGATGTAACGTTCACGCTGCGCGCGCCGCTGACGTTCTAGGGAGGCCTCCCCTCTGATCCCTCCTCCGCAAAGCGGAGGAGGGTTAGGGTGGGGGCGCAACAGCGGTGCCACTGGTCAGGCAGGCCACCTGCCCTCCATGCGTACGTCCAGCGCACGCAATCCGCAGTAGATTCGGGCTTCCTCGCCCGGGAGCCCCCATGAACAAAGTGCTCGGTTTCATCCGCGCGACCGTCGTCGGCGGACTGCTGTACCTCGTTCCGATCATCGTTCTCATGTTCGTGATCAGCAAGGCCCTGCAGATCGCGCACAAGATCGTGCCGCTGTTTGCCGGGCCCATCGAGGCGCTGCAGCTCGGCAACGTGCTGACGCCGGCGGTGTTCGCGACCCTGCTGGTCGTGCTGTTCTGTTTTCTC